>CAKUGW010000027.1 GCA_934654805.1 uncultured Kiritimatiellota bacterium | reverse complement strand
AGGCTCAGGGTCCGACACTTCCCGCCTTCCGACGCTCCCTCGTCGTGCGTCTGCCGAGTGACGTCTGGAACTGAGGTCTTTTTGTGAAATCAGCGAATGAAAGGATGCCATGAATAAGACGAATACAAAGAAAAGCACGCTTCGGCGGTCTGCGTTTGGTCTGCTGGCGCTCGTGACCGCTTTTGTCGCGGAAACGGCCTTCGCCGGCGCGTGGAGCTGTCAGCGGCTGACAGAGGCGAATCCATTGCCCGAGGCCGTCAATCTGTTGCGCGGACGGTTGCCGACAGCTTCGTCGTGCGATGGTACGAACGCCTGGGCCGAGGCGTACGCCACGCGCTTCACGGACGGCAAGATCACGATTGCCGAGGACTGGTGGTACGTGCAGCTCAAGAGTGGCGGTGCCTACGTCTGCTATTCGGTGACGGACGATCCGGCGGGCGTGGCGCTCACCTCCGTGCGCTTCACGACAACGCATCAGGACAAGGGGCGTTCTCAGGTTCGCATTGCCAAGCTGAGCGTCCAGACGGTGACGAGCGGCGAGACTTGGGTGGAGCTCGCAGATTCGTCCGTCATTGGGCCGGAACCGCAACCGGGCGAGACGAACTTTCAGGCGGTCTATGCTGAATCCGACGGCCGTCCGATTGCCGAGGGCGTGACGGCCATCCGGCTTGATTTTGATCCGAAGCAGCAGAATGATTCCATTGGCGTCTCCGAAATCGAGGCGACGGCGCTCTTTTTGGACGGCGCCTGGACATGTCGGAGGCAGAAGGCCGCGTATGCGTTGCTGCCATCGGCGAACGTTCTGCGAGATGCGGAGCCGGCCGTTTCGCCCGATCGGATGTCCGTCACTTATCCGTTGCGCGACGATGGCCTCGCGTTGGGCGGGGTGCGCATCACGTCATCCCCTGCCGACGGATCACGGCTTTCGGTCGCGTCCTTGCAGGTCAAGACGGTCGCGACGGGAGATTCATGGTACGCGTTGCCAGGCTCCGGCATCGTCACGAACGAAGCCGGGGCCTCGGCCTGGGAGGCGTTTTACGCGAACCCGGAGAATCTGCCGCTTGCCGCGCTTGGGATAACCGCGCTGAAGGTCGTGTTCGCGGATGGATCGGCGGCGGGAGAGGCCGGCCTTCCGGTCGTCGAGGCAACGGAAGCCGGCGCGGCGAGCTGGTCCTGTCGTCCGCTGGCGGAAGCGAACCCGTTGCCGGCCGTTGAGAACGCTCTTCTCGGTCGCGAGCCTACGGCTTTTGCGTGCAATGGCGAATACCCTTACGATGTGAATGCCGCCTTGTTTACAGACGGAATGATCGAACTCAAGAAAGACGGCTGGTCCGGACGCATCATGGACGGCGGGGCCTTTGTCAGCTATCGCCTTTCGGACAGTCCCAATGGCACGCGCGTGCGGAATGTGCGCGTCACGACGACGCACATGGACAAGGCTCGTGCGGAGGTGCGGATTGACGCGTTGCTCGTCAAGACGGTTTCGGGGGGCGAAACCTGGTTTGCCTTGCCAAACGCGATCGTTGTCGGCCCGGACGTCACGGTCCAGCTGGCCAACAACCAGGCGACGTATGCGCGCGCGGACGGGGCGTTTCTCGTCCTTGACGCGACGGACCTTCGGATTGAGTTCTGCGTCGAACAGCAGAACGGCTGGGTCGGGATCTCGGAAATCGAAGCCGCGTGCAAGCCCTATCGGGGACTTGCCGTCATCATCCGCTAAGCGAAAGGAGAGGGAAGGTCATGAGGACGATTGGAATTTCACGAAGGGCGCTTGTCTGCGTGGCGCTGGTCGGGGCGCTGATGCCGGGTCTGGGCGGCGAAGGCTTCCCGCTGTCCGGCACGGGCGCGTGGGTGCGGGACGACCGCGTGTCGATGGCGACGGCGCAGCCGTTCGGGACGGGCTTTGCGCGCGACGGCGAGGCCGCCGTCTGCACGAACGCCGACGCGAAGGGCGCGAGCGGACTGGGCTGGTCGCTGTCCCTGAACCAGGCGGTTGCCGCGCCCGTGCGGCTGTCGGCCGAGGGCTGGGCCGAGAAGCCGCCGAGCGGCGGACGCTTCGAGCTGTTCGCCGACGTCGACTACATGGACGGCACGACGGAGTGGGCGCTGCGGGCGCCGTTCTGCGCCGACTCATCCGCCGGCTGGACGCGGCAGACGCTGACGCTGGACGGCAAGCCGATCAAGCGGCTGTCGGTCTATGCGCTCTTTCGCGAGGCGGTCGGCGTCGTGCGCTTCCGCCGCCCGGTCCTTGAGACGATCCGTCCCGAAGGCGGGACGCGTCTCGATGGCGTCTTCGTGCGGGCGGACGCGCGCCTGGCGCGGGAGAGCCTTCTCCTGCGCGACGTCGGCCGGAACACGGGCTTTTCGCCGTTCCGCGCGGGCGTCTGCCACGGCGTGAAGGCCGTTGAGACGCAGACGCGGGAAGCCTCCGGCGCCGTGCGCCACCGCGTCCGCCTGGAGGTCACGCCGGCGACCGAAGACCGTGCGCTGACGCTCGTCTACGCCGTGCCGCTCGAATCGGGCGAATTGACCTGGTTCGCCGATCCGCGCCAGTCGCGCACCGTGACGGCGAAAGACGGCGAGCAGCGCGTGACGAGCCCCGTCCCGTACGGGCAGCAGGCGCTCTCGCTCTGGCCGTTTGCCGCCTGTGCCGCTGCGGGCCGGGGACAGGCCCTCGCCGTCGATCTCGCGGCGCCGGCCGTCTACCGCGTGACGCTCAATCCCGAGCTGCGCCTCCTCTACATCTCCTTTGACGTGGCGCTTGCGCCGGAGAAGAACACGGCGGAAGTCGGCTTCGTCACGTTCCCGTTCGCGGCGCGCGACGGCTTTCGCGGCGCGCTGGAGGCGTGGGGCCGGCTGGAGCCGTCGGCGGTCGAGAACCGCATGGAAAAGATCGGGCTCTGGGACGCCTTCTCGCGCGTCGAGAAGATTCCGCAGTACGAGGACTTCCACTTCGCCTATGTCGAGGGCGACACGGAGAACGCCGCCTGGTATGACGAACACGGGATGTACTGCTTCAAGTACACCGAGCCGTCCTCGTGGTGGATGCACCTGAAGGGGAAGGACGGGGGCCTGCCGACCTACGCGGAATGCGTGGCGGAAGTCGCGCGCCTGGCCGCCGAAGAGCCGACGGTTGACTCGGCCACGTGGTCGAAGCATGCGGCGGCGCTGGCGTGGCAGACGAGCGCGGCGATGGATGCGTTCGGGCGGCGCGTCGGGCACATCCAGTCGACGGCCTGGACGCCGTCCGGCATCATGTGGAGCTTCAACTCCGCGCCGGGCATCAAGGGCGAGGTGACCGACTACAAGATCAAGGTCTCCGAGGCGCGCTTCGAGAAGATGTACGGCGGCGCGCCGTATCCGAAGGGCGCCGACGGCGAGTACATCGACTCGTCCGAGATGGGCTTCTCGATCGGGGCGGACTACGACCGCGCGCATTTTTCCGCGATGGAGACGCCGCTCTGCTGGAGCGGCCCCTCGAACCGCGTCTGCATTTCCGGCGGGCTCGTCAGCTACGAGTACGTGCGGTCGATTCGCCGGCGGCTCGACGCCTACGGGCGGCGCATGATGGCGAACTCGACGCCGAAGAAGACGTCGCTGATCGTTCCCTGGGCGGACGTGCCGGGGACGGAGGTTGACTGGAACCGGGGCGGGAAGTGGAATCCCTCTCCGCACGACGAGATGATCTACTGGCGCGCCATCGCCGGGCGCAAGCCGTACTGCCTCCTCCAGAACACGAACTACAAGATCTTCACGCGCGAGCTGGTCGTGCGCTACATGGAGCGCGCGCTCGCCTACGGCATGCTGCCGAGCTACTTCAGCAACGACGGCTGCACGGACCGCTATTTCGAGAACCCGGCCTACTACGAGCGCGACCGCGACCTCTTCCGCAAGTACGTGCCGCTGGCGATCGAGCTGGCGACGGCGGGCTGGCGTCCCGTGCGCACGCTCCTCTCCTGCGCGGACGAGGAGGTCCTGGTCGAGCAGTTCGGCGACCGGTACGTGACGGTGTTCAATTCGTCCGTCGCCTCGGCGAAGCGCGTGACGCTCCGCTCCGGCCGCGTCTCGGCGGTCGAGCGCGTGACGGGCGCGACGTGCGCCTTTGCGGGCGGAAGCGCCGTCCTGGAGATTCCGCCGGAGGGCGTCCGCCTGCTGGACTTCGGCTCGCCCGCGCAGGAATAGGGGGAGGCGTCCGCCATGTTCGGTTCTCTTGCCTTTGCGGTCATTCGCCTGGCCGCGCCTTTTGCGGACGGCGCCGTCCTCCAGCGGGATGCACGGCTCCCCGTCTGGGGCACGGGTGCGGCGGGCGAAGCCGTCCGCGTCGCGTTTGCCGGACAGGAGCGGACGACGACCGTCGGCGCGGACGGCCGCTGGCGCGTCGACCTGGATCCGCTCGCGGCCTCGTCCGAGGGACGCACCCTCACGGTGAACGGATGGGCGGTGCGGGACGTCCTTGTCGGCGAGGTCTGGCTCTGCTCGGGCCAGAGCAACATGGTCGTTCCCCTCTGGGGCGATTCGCCGCGTGCGCGCGATCGCCTTGGCGGACAGGTCGGGCAGATCACGGCGCGGCCGACGCTGCGGTTCGCGAATTTGCGAAACGGCTGGAGCGACGTGCCGCAGACGGAGGAGAAGGTCGTCTGGGAACGGGCGACGCCCGACTTCCTCGTGAACGGGAACGTCTCGGCCGTCGCGTTCTGGTACGGACAGTACCTGCAGGGCGCGCTGAACGTGCCGGTCGGGCTCTTCGTCGCCTGTGTCGGCGCGACGGACATCGAGACGTGGATTCCCGACTGCCGGACGCCCTGTCCGCCGGCGCATGCGGGCCGGGACGGCCAGCAGCCCGCGCAGTACCACAACGGGAAGGTCGCGCCGATCTGCCCGTGCGCCCTGCGCGGGGCGATCTGGTATCAGGGCGAGAGCAACACGTTCCCGTCGGAAGCGCCGAAATACGCCGACAAGATGCGCGACCTGCTGTACGGGTGGAAGCGCGTCTTCGGGAACCCGCGCTTCAAGCTCTACTTCGCCCAGCTCTGCCCGTGGGGCGATCCCCTTGTCCCGCAGATGCAGGAGGCCCAGCAGCGGTTTGCGGACGCTGAGCCGGATGCGGGCATGGCCGTCCTCTGCGACGTCGGCAACCTGCACGACATCCACCCGAACGACAAGCAGGTCGTCGGCCTGCGGCTTGCGCTCTTGGCGCTCAAGCGCGACTACGGCTTTGCGGACATCGTGGCCGACTCGCCGACGCTCAAGTCGTGGCGCGTCGAGGACGGCAAGTTCCTCCTGGACTTCGACCACGTGACGCGCTGGAGCGTCTACGACCCGGACTGGCGGACGCAGCGGGATCCGGCGAACAGCCGCGACTACGGCTTTGAGGTCGCCGGCGACGACGGCGTGTGGGTCAAGGCGCAGATCGGCAACTTCCGGCGGGCGGCGGATTCGGCGCGTCCCGAATACCGGGGGCAGATCACGAACCGGACGCTTGTCGTCTTCGCGCCGGAGGTGCGCGCGCCGCGCAGGCTGCGCTATCTTCATGCCGCGCCGTGGCGGGGCTTTCTCATGAACGAGGCGGGCCTCCCCGTCGGCGCGTTCCACATCGACCACCCGGCCGTGCGCCTTGAGCCGCGCGACGCGCCGGAGACCTGGTTTCACGTCATCGGCGGCAACGCCTCGAAGGAAGGCCTTGCGGAAGACGTGAAGGCGATTGCCGCAGCCGGCCTCGGCGGCATCCAGTTCTTTCATGGGCGTGCGGTCGGCGTCAATCCGCAGCCTTGGCCGGGCGTGAAGGAGCAGATCCCCTGCCTGAGCCCGAAATGGGGTGGCCTCGTGGCGCACCTGGCCGACGAATGTGCCGCGCACGGGCTTCTGTTCAAGCTGCAGAACTGCCCCGGCTGGTCGATGAGCGGCGGGCCGTGGGTGCCGAAAGAGAAGGCGATGCGGACGCTCGTCGCGTTTCCGCCCGGGCAGAAGCCTGACTTTGACGCGGATGACGACTACCGCGAAATCGGCGCGGTGACGTTCCCGGCGGCCGTGGGCGAACGGTCGGCCCCGCTTGTCCCCGAGGTTGTCGAGACGAACGGCGAGCGGCGGGTCTTCCGCTTCCGGCGGCCCGTGACCGTCCGCTCGGTGGCGCTGTCGAATCCGCAGCGCCTGAACCACAGCTGGTGCTACGAGCCGGGAATCCGCTTCCGGCTGAAGGCGGGCGGCGAGACGGTGCTGGATCGCGACTGCCCGCCGGGCGCCTGGTCGGACGAGGCCGACATGACGTTCGCGCCGGAAGTCCGCACGGCGTCGGTCTGGACGTTTGACGTCTCGCACGTCCATCCGCTGACGCGGTACCCCGACGTCCGGCTTTCCGCCGCCACGCGGCTCGACGGCTGGGAGGCGAAGGCCGGCCTGGCGTTGCGCGGCTTGGCGATGGGCACGAACGCGGCCCCTGTCGCGACGGACGGCACGCTGACGCTTGTCTTCGGGCACTGCAATGCCAAGCGGCGCAACGGCCCGGCGCCGGACGAGGCGACGGGCTGGGAGTGCGACAAGATGGCGGCGGCCGGATTCGAGGCCAACTATGCCGGCTATGTCGGGCGTCTGCTGTCCGGGCCGCTCGCCGGACGCCGCGTCGACGGTCTCGTGGTCGACAGCTGGGAATGCGGCCCGACGCGCTGGACGCCCAAGATGGAGGCTGAATTCCGGCGCCTGAACGGCTACGAGCTTCGCCCCTGGCTGCCGGCGCTCTTCGGCCATGTGCTCCGAAGCGAATCCGAGACCGAGCGGTTCCTCCTGGACTGGCGGCGCACGTGTTCGCGCCTCGTGGAGGACAACTACTATGGGACGATCGCCCGCCTGGCGCACGCGAAGGGCTTCACGGTTCAGTATGAGACGGCCTTTGGCGACGTCCTGACCGGTGACCTGCTGCGTTTCTGGAAGTATGCCGACGAGCCGATGTGCGAGTCCTGGAGCCCGTTTGACGATGCGAACGGGTACGTGACGTCGCACAACTTCAAGCCGGTCAGGCCCTGCGTGTCCGCCGCCCATCTCTACGGCAAGCGCCGCGTCAGCGCAGAGGCGTTCACGAGCCTGCGCCTGACCTTCGACGAGACGCTGCAGTCGCTCAAGGAGGACGCGAACGCTCATCTCGGTCGTGGCGTGACGCATCTCGTGTTCCACACGTATACGCACAATCCCGTCGTCGACGGCCTGCCGCCGGGGTCGAGCTTTGGCTGCGGCATCGGCACGCCGTTCCTCCGGCGGCAGACCTGGTGGCCGTTCCTGTCCGGCCTGACGCGCTACCTGGCGGTCTGCGGACACGAGCTGGAGCGCGGCAAGCCCGTGGTGGACGTCCTCTGGTACCTCGGCGACGCGCTCGGGCACAAGCCGGACGAGCGCGGCGACCGCTTGGGGAGCGGCTATAAGTACGACTATCTCAACCGCGACGTCCTTGAGACGCGGCTGGACGTGCGCGACGGGCGCTTCGTGCTGCCGGACGGCATGGGCTACCGCGTCCTGTGGATTCCGGCGGGGACCTTTCTCCTGCCGGAGACGGAGCGTCGGCTCGCGGCGCTGGAGGCGAAGGGCGGCCGCGTCGTTCGCGGCGACTTCACGCCGGACTGGGCGCCGGACGTCGAAGGCGTGCCGCATTGGTATCATCGGCGTGACGGCGACGAGAGCATCTATTTCCTGGCGAACTTCCGCACGCCGTTCAAGGGCGTCGTCCGTCTGCGTGATTGGCCGGAGCCGATTTCCCTTAAGCTTGCGCCGGGCGAGAGCCGCCTCGCCTACGTGAAGGGCGGCCGGCTCCGCCTGATGGAGCCTGAGACGGGGCGTGCGGAATCCGGCGCGCCGACCGTCTGCGGCGAACAGGCGTTGGACGGCTGGTCGCGTCCGCTGGGCCTTTGGCGCGACCTGCCGGGGACTTACGCGGAGAAGGGGTTTTCCGGCACGCGGCGGTACGCCCGTCGCGTGACGCGCCCGTTCCCGGCGGGCGACGCACGGCGGATCGTCTTCGACTTGGGCGAGGTGGCGTCGTGCTGCGCACGGGTTTCGGTGAACGGACGCACGGTCGCGAAGCTCTGGTGCGCGCCGTATCGCGTCGATCTGACCGAGGCGCTGAAGGACGGCGAGAACGAAATCGCCGTTGACGTCACGTCGACGTGGCATAACCGGCTGATTGTCGATGCGGGGCTGCCGGAGCCCGAACGCCAGACATGGACAATCCTCGGCTGGAACGGGCCGCAGAAGGGCCAGCCCTTCGCGCCGTCCGGCTGGGTCGGTCCGGCCCGGCTCGTCTTCGCCGGGGATGCGGGGGCTGCCGCAGGAGCGCAAGACGATGCCGGAAAGGCCTTGTCGAAAGAAGCGCGGAACGGCCTGCTCGTGAACCCGGACGGGCCCGTCTGCCGTCCCCGTCCGCTTTGAGAAAGGTCCTGAAATGAAAATGAAAAAGTGTCTCTGCGTGTGCGGGGGGTGCCTGCTCGCGTTTCTGTCGTCGGCGAACCAGCCGGATGTCGCGAAGTGGGATTCGCGCATGGCGCTGAAGGACGCCGTGATCACGAACGGCGTCAAGTGGATTGACGGACGGAACCTGCCGATCGAAGGGCGGGCGTTCAACGACACGGAACGGTATTACGACCGGCTGCCGGCGAACGTGACCACGAATGTCAACGGCGGCGTCCGGGCGATGAAGCGCCACACGTCGGGCATGTTGTTCCGGTTCGCCACGGATTCGAGGACGCTCCATTTCCGGTGGAAGCCGACGAGCGCGAGCCTGTCCATGGATCACATGCCGGCGACGGGCGTCTCGGGCATTGACGTCTATCGCTGGAACGCGGCGAAGGGCCGCTGGCTCTATGCGGCGACCGGCCGCATCACGGACGCGCGGAAAGGCGGCTCGCTCACGCTCAACTGGACGCCGGGGACGCCGTGCATCGTCAACCTGCCGCTTTACAACGGCGTGGAGAGCTTTGAGCTGGGCATCGAGCCGAAGGCGACGGTCGAGACGGTCGCGCACAGGAGCGGCGTCGAGAGGCCGGTCGTCTTCTATGGCACGTCGATCACGCAGGGCGGCTGCGCGTCGCGGCCGGGGCTTGCCTTTGTCAACCGCATCGGACGAGACCTTGACGTGCCCGTCGTCGGCCTCGGCTTCTCGGGGTCGGGCGTGATGGAGCTCGAGATGAGCGAGCTTCTGGCGCATGTCGACGCGAGCTGCTACGTCCTGGACTGCCTCTGGAACATGAGCCTGCGCGAGAAGGATCAGCCGGGCCGGTCGGTCGAGGCGAATTACGAGCCGTTCATCCGCAACCTCCGCGCGAAGCGCCCGAACGTGCCGATCGTCATGGCCGAGCAGTGTGACGTTCACCTTTACGGGCCGAGCGAGAAGGATCTGTTTGTCCGCAAGCTTTACGAAAAGCTGGTCGCCGAGGGATGGAAAGGCCTCGTCTACCTGCCGAAGGGCGAGATGTTCACGGGCGACGGCGAAGGGACGGTGGACGGGTGCCATCCGAACGATCTTGGCATGCAGTCGATGGCACGCGCCTTCGGCCAGGCCGTCCGCCGGGCGTTGGGAATTAGTGGCCCCCATTCGGTGTCGCCATGAACTGGTGCGGCCTCAACGGGGTCGAGAACGGCTACAACGGCTGACCCCATTGATGCTACCGCCTAACAGCCCTGGGCAGAAAGGTCGTCGGGGAGTTGTGACTGTATCACTGTTTCTGTATCACTCGGGTCTGACCCCGTTGACGTCAACCTTTTCCTTGCGCTGACGCGCAATGGAACGAAAATCTTCACCTTTAGACATGGCACGAAAATTTCAGTCGAAATTTACAGTTGCTGACCCCGTTGACGGACCCCGTTGACGTCCTGAGACCTCCTCTTGCCCCGCAAAAAAAAATCGGGATAAGGGTGAAGGGTGGGTGGGGATTGTGCGCCGTGCGGAGAGTTGCTATACTACGCGGACATCGAAAGGACTGCGAACCATGCGAAACGACCTTGAGGGACTGAAGGCGCTCGGCCGGACGACCGAGGCGCCGACGACCTATGACCTGACGGTGCTGGACGCCTTTGCGAACCGGCATCCGGCGCGCGACTGCTGGGTGACGTTCACCGCGCCGGAGTTCACGACGCTCTGCCCGAAGACCGACCCGTTCGTCAACGGCGGCCCGCTGAAGGCCCTCGCGAAAAAGCGCTTCGAGGCGTTTGCCGGCGTGCGGCAATCCCGTCCGCTTGACGTTTGAGCTACGGCAAAATGGGGAAGCCGCCGGTCGTCCTGCTGTTCAAGTCGTCGCTGTTCGAGCTGAGCAACGACATGATGAACGGCATCTTCGACTACGCCCGCCAGCGCGGCTGGCAGGTGCAGCTGATCGAGCACGGCGCCGCGCGGCGGGATACCTGGGAGGTCGCGCCGTCGGAGTCGCCGGCCGACGTCGTGCGGCAGGCGCTCGCGTTCTGGCATCCGGTCGGCTGTCTCGTCGAGCTCGGCACGGAGGCCATCGCCTACCTGCCGCAGATGTTCGACGCGCGGACGACCGTCTTCCTCGACATCTCGCCGAAGGACATGGAAGGCGAGCGGCTGTGCGTGTCCAGCGATTCCGAGGCGGTCGTCCGCTGTGCGGCGAAGGAGCTGCTGTCCTTCGGCTGGCGGCACGCCGCCATCGTGCCGAGCGTCCACCGGCGGCGCACGTGGAGCATCGAGCGGGAGGAGGCGTTCGTCTCCGTCATGCGGCAGGGCGGATGCGACGTGTCGGTGTTCGCCTGTCCGCAGGCGGAGTCGGGCGAACAGGCGTATCTGGACGAGCTCAAGGCCTGGCTCGTGCGTCTGCCGCGTCCGTGCGCCCTCTTCGCCGTGAACGACCTGATCGGGCGGCAGGTGCTGGCGATGGCGAAGAGCGCGGGGATTGACGTCCCGCGCGAGCTGGCGGTGGTCGCGGTGGACAATGACGCGCGGATCTGCGAACACACGGTGCCGACGCTCTCGTCCGTGCAGCAGGACATGAGGGCGGCGGGATTCCTGGCGGCGAAGCTGCTGGACGAGCGGCTGGCGCATCCGCGTCGGCGGCTCGAAAGCGTCCGCTTCGGCCTGGTCGGGCTTGTGCGTCGCGCGTCCTCCAGCCGCGGCGGCTGCGGCGACCGGCGCGTCGCGATGGCGCTGGAGTTCATCCGCGTCCACGCGTGCGAGGGAATCTCGTCGGCGGATGTCGCGGCGCAGTTCGACTGCAGCCGCCGCTTTCTGGATCGCGTGTTTGCGCGCGTGACCGGACGGACGCTCCTTGCGGAGATCCAGCGCGTGCAGGTCGAGGCCGTCCGTCAGGTCCTGCGGCAGTCGCCGGCGATGAAGCAGTATGCGCTCGCCGACGCCTGCGGGTTCGCGTCCCCGGAAGACCTCCGCCGTGTGTTCAAGAAGGTCACGGGCTTGACGATCGGCGCGTGGCTGAAGGCGCGGACGCAAGACGTGACTGTCGGGCTCTTCTGAACGTTGGGTGGGTTGTCGGATGACGAAGAATATGAGATAATATGGGGTGCAGAAACCCTATATTATTGAAAAATATATGGTTTTTAAACCTAATCAAAAACGGATGATAAAATGAATAATCGTGCAATTCAGGCTGTCTATGATATCTCCGACAAGCTTGTCCGCGAAACGGACTGCTCGTTCCATCGCTATTTGACGGCTGAACTTGACTGGTCTGTGCGCCTCCTTGCGCTGAGCGGTCCGCGCGGTATCGGCAAGACGACGATGTTCTTGCAGTTCCTCAAGGAGAATCCGTCCGAAGCCAAGACAGCCCTGTATGTCTCGATGGATAACCTGTGGCTGAATGCCTTGGAGATCTATGACCTCGTCAATTATCATGTGCAACATGGCGGAACGCGGATTCTGATTGACGAAATACACTATCTGCCGGATTGGCAACGTCTCGTCAAGAATCTCTACGACAATTTCAAGGAGCTGCGCATCGCCTACACGGGCTCGTCCATCCTGCGGCTTGCCGCAGGACAAGGCGACCTCTCGCGCCGACAGGTGGCCTACGCGCTGTCCGGCCTTTCCTTTCGCGAATACCTCAAGCTCGAAGGCCTTCTTGACGTTGCACCCCTGACGCTGAACGGGCTGCTCCAGGAGCATGTCGCGACGGCCGAACGCATCAGCGCACGCCTGAAGGTCATCCCTGCGTTTGAACGATACCTGAAAATCGGCTATTATCCGTTCTTTCGCGAGGATCCAAGCCATTTCACGCAACGGCTGCTGCAGGTCGTCAACCAAGTCCTTGACGTTGACTTGACGAAGACTGAAGACGTAACCCCCGAGACCGTGCGCAAGGCGCGGCGCATGCTCACGATTCTCGCCGCGTCAACGCCGCAGACGCCCAACATCACGGCCTTGTGCCGCAACCTCGAAATGGATCGGAAACTCGGCGTCAAAGTCCTTTACGCCTTGCGCAGGGCGGGGTTGCTGGAGCTTCTGGCGGAAGACGCGGAATCGCTCAAGCATCTGGGATCGCCCAACAAGATCTTCTGCGACAATCCGAACCTGATGTACGCGCTGTCCAGCGAGCCGGACACCGGTACGATTCGCGAAGCCTTTTTCAATAACCAGGTTGGATTGCGCAACGAGCTGTCCTATCCGCGAAAGGGGGATTTCCTTGCCAACGGACAAGACCTCTTTGAAGTCGGTGGCGCGGGCAAGGGCTTCGACCAGATTGCCGGCATCCCGCGCAGCTACCTTGCGGTCGATGAAACGGAAGTCGGTCGCGGAAATCGCATTCCGCTGTGGCTCTTCGGGTTTCTCTATTGAAGTCTTGACCGTCAGGTGAGTTCCTGATCTGTCTTTATTTTGGTTCTTGATTTGTCTCTTTACTTTCGCGCCAATTTGGTATAATACAAAGTGTGAAAAAGGCGAAGGGCGTCTTGTCCACATTACACTCAAACAGAAAGGCTACGAAAAATGAAGAGGACTCTGATTGCGGGGCTGTTCGCCCTGTCGGCTTCGGTCGCGTGTGCGGCGCCGGACGTGTCGAACGTCGTCATGACGCAGGGGGCGGACCGCCGCGTCACCGTCACCTACGACCTCGCGGGCGAGGACGCGATCGTCACGCTCTCCGTCGAGACGAACGGCGTTCCGCTCGCGGAAGGCGAAGTCGCGAACCTGTCGGGTGACGTCAACAAGGTCATCGCGGTGGGCGCGGGCAAGACGATCGTCTGGGAGGCCACCCGCTCGTGGCCGAACCACAAGGTGGACAACGCCCGCGCGCGCGTCACCGCCTGGTCGAAGCGCGCGCCGCCGCGCTATCTCGTCATCGACCTTCTCAAGGGGAAGGCGGCGAATGCCGACAACCTGATGCCGGCCTCCTACTACACGAGCGCAGAGGCCGTCCCCGGCGGCGTGACCAACATGCGCTACAAGACGACGCACATGATTCTGCGCCGTGTCGATCCGACGGACGACCTCGGTTTCGTCATGGGCGCCCATCCGAACGAGTCCGGCTACCACCCGACGCGCGAAGTCCAGCACACGGTGCATCTCACGAAGCCTTTCTACATGTGCGTCTACGAGTTTACCTACGGCTACGAATACTATCTGGTGGATGACGCGATTCCTGCTGGAAAGAGCGCGGCGCAGCCGGCTTCCGGCATGCGCTGGTATCTGCTGCATGGCACGTGCACCGAATGGCCGTATGACGAGGCCAAGGATCCCGGCGGGAATGCGGCGCAGACGGCCACGTGGCTGAAGAAGATCCGCACGCGGACGGGCTTCAGGTTTGACCTGCCGACTGAAGCCCAGTGGGAATACGCCTGCCGCGCGGGCACGACGGGTGCGCTGAACGACGGCACGACAAATTTGGAAAGTTCCGAGACTGATTCTCATCTGGACGAACTGGGTCTCTACAAGGGCAATCTCGGCGACCGCACGGGCGTGGCGGAAGTCGGCTCGTTCAAGCCGAACGGCTGGGGCTTCTACGACATGCACGGCAATGTGCGCGAGTGGGTGTTTGACCGGATCGAGAACATCGGTGCGGCCGAGGCTACGGATCCCGTCAACCCGAATGTTGGGTCGGGGTCGTCCTGGAATCGCGTCTTGCGCGGGGGCTCGTGGGAAGACGATGCGAAGGACTGCCGTTCGGGCGCGCGCTCGAAAAACCTTTACATCGACAACGGCGCGCAGGGCATGACGGATGCGCGGCGCCCGTACAACGGCTTCCGCCCAATCGTCATTCTGGATTGAGGAGGGGACATGAAGCGCATTCTTAGCCTTTCGTTGGCGGTTGCGGCGACATTCGCCGCGTCCGCCGGCACGCGCGAGCCGCCGCCGCCGCCGCCCGCCGTCTCCGAGGCGGCCTGTGCCCTTGACACGACGGTTAGCGGTCTTGGCGTCGCGGCGGACGTGTCGCCGCTCGACACCCTGCTCGACGACTGGGACTGGTCGCCGTGGCCGGGCATCTTCCTCAACACGAAGCCCTGCAGGGGGCTTCTCTTCGCCATTTGGTGAATCGTCATGCGAAGCCGTGGACTGACAGCTTGGGCGTTGGCCCTGTCGCTCGCCTGGGGCGGCGGGGCCGCACGCGCGGCGGACGTGGCGAACCGCAAGATGGTCTGGGCGCACTATGTGCCGTGGTTCGTGCCGGAGAACGCCTCGCAGATGTCGCAACGCGTCTACGACTTCCCGCAGACGGATGTCGGAACGAATCCGCTGCGCGACGAGATCCGGCGCGCGCTCGACCAGGGCGTGGACGGGTTCTTCAACGACATGGTGGCACATGAGGGCGGGCGGACGTCCTTCTGGGATCTGCGCCCCTACCTCGCGGCTGCCGAGGGCACGCCGTTCCAGTTCGGCATCTGCCTCGACCGCCGCGTGAGCGTCGCCCATCAGGTGAAGGAGCTTGTTCATATGCTCTCGACCTACGGGAAGCATCCGAACTACGCGACGTGCGGCGACCGCTTCGTCGTCTGCGCCTACACCTACCGCGCATGGACGCCGGACGAGTGGCGCGCGATTCGCCAGGGCTGTGCCGACGCGGGCTGGCCGATCCACGTCGTCGCCAACATCGAGACGCCGTTCTCGGCGTTCGACGAAAAGGCTTTCGCGCCCTACGCCGGCCTGTTCGAGGGCGCGTTCCATTTCTCGATCATGGGCTGTGGGCGGACGCCGTTCAAGTCCGTCGAGACGGAGATGCGCGAGGCCGACGCATTCTGCCGGAAGAACGGCGCGGCGTTCATGCCATGCCTGTGGCCCGGCTACTACGGCGGCTGGTTGCCGGGACGTTGCAGCTATTACCAGCCGTTTTGCGGATTAGACACGTTGCAGCGGCGGTTCGACGCGGCGCAGGCGCTGAACAACGCCCGTTGGCTGCACGTGACGACATGGAACGACCACGACGAGACGACGCTCCAGACGCGGCGGCTCGCGACGGGAAATCCGGCAATCGTGCGAGCGATGGCGCGCGCCTTTCGGGGGGAGCGCCCGGCGGAGAAAACGGATGTCGTCTTCGCCTATTTGCGCGAGAACATCCCCGGCACGGTGCTGCGGTTTGAGGCCCAGCGTCTGCCGTCGGTCGAGAAGGGCGTCGTCTCGGTAGCGGGACGCCTTCTTGACGAAAATGGCGAAATCGTCGCCGGCCTGTCCGAACGACGGCTGGCGGACGCGGATTGGACGCGGACGGAATGGCTCGTGCCGACCACGAAGCTGTCTGCCTCGCACGTCCTGACGCCCGAGTTCGTCGTACGGCTTCCGTCCGAGACGCGCGTCGTCACGTTGCCGCCGGTCTTCCAGTTCACGGGGTGGCTCGCGAACCCCGAGACGGTCAAAGTCTCGATCCATGACCGCCGCCCGATGATGAGTTCGTTCGACCTTGCATGGCAAGATGGGATTCTCGAAGGGACATGCACGTTCGCGAGCGAGGTCTCCCTAAAACGAGCGGTCCTCTACCGCAACGAGCGTCCCGTAACGGCGTTCACGCCCGTGCGCAAGACGATTCTGCCCGTCTTCTTCAACGGCGACGGTTGGCTGGACCTTCAGATCGCGAACGGACGGATTGCGCACGCCGTTAAGAGTTTTGAGACGAACGGTGCGCCGCACTTCGCCTGGGGACCGCAGCGGATGACCTCTCAGCTGACGCCAACGTGGATGAAGCTGACGGCGCGCATCGAGACGGAGGCGCGGACAAGGCTCACGTTCACGGACAACCGCGCCGTCCGCACGTTCACGCCGCGAGACCTGGTGCGCTTCGGGGAGCTTCGCTGCGGCGCGGGGACGATCCGCCTGTCGTCGGACGGCACGCTCTACGACCTGCCGCCACTTGGGCTGAAGCGCGGCAAGCTGTTCCTCTCTGTCTGGTCGGCGAAACCCACGCCGACGGACGACTTTTGGGTCGAGTTCGAGTTCGCGGACGGCACGTTTGCCGAGTCGAAGGTTCGGCATCCGTTCGCGACGGGGTTGCGTCCGATTCCGATGGCCGTCGTCGAAACGCCCGTCACGCTGGATCGGACGTCCGGCGCGTCGGGGATGCCGGATGCGCGCGAATTCCTGACGCCGGAGACGGCGTGGCCCGTGAAGAAAACGCGCGTCGTTTCGTCGTCTTGCGTTTCGCCGTTTTCCGTTCGTCACGCGAAATTCGACTTCTCGAACGCACCGCTGTTGCGTCCGAAACTGCCGCAACGCCAATGGCCGATGGGGCCGTTCCGCCTGACGTGCGCGTTCACGCCGCTCGCGACGGACGGCGCGGCGCATCCGATCCTGTCCCCGAACGGCTGGAACGAGGGGCCGTCGCTGACGCTGGCGGCGGACGGACGGCTCGTCGCCGCGTTCGCGGGCGGCACGGGCGAGGCGGCGTTCGCCTGTGAGGCCAAGACCGCCGCGCCGCTGACGCGCGGCCGCCGGGTGCGGATCACGCTGGTGAATGACGGGCGGACGTTCAAGTTGTTGGTGGATGGCGTGGAGGTCGGTGTGTGTGCCGTCCCGTCCGTGCGCGTCTACGGCAACTGCTCGCCGTCGATCGGCGCCGGCGTCAACGGAGAAAGCCCGACCGTCGGGCTGCTGCACGACCTCGCGTTTGCGGGCGATCCGAACGCCGTGCTGGCGACGGAGGAACTGCGGCTCGCGCCGCTCTTCACGGACGGGATGGTGTTCGCGGAAGACAAGCCCGTGCGCATCTTCGGCACGGGGATCGGTGCCGTGTCGGCGACCTTTCGCGGACGGACGGCGAATGCCGTCTCGTCGGGCGGCAGGTGGAGGGTCGATCTGCCGCCGGGGGCGGCGGGCGGCCCGTTCGAGCTGATGGTCACGCTCGGCAGGCAGACGCGCGTGCTGAAGGACGTGTGCGTGGGCGAAGTCTACCTCATGGCGGGGCAGTCGAACATGCAGTTCGCGTTGGCGCGGTCGCGCGTCCGTCCGACCGACTACGTGGACGAGCCGCGTTTGCGGGGCTTCGCCGTCTCGCGCGTCGAACCGGGGATGGACTTCACGTCCGACGACGGCTGGCGGACGTGTGCGGCAAGCGAGGCGGCGCGGTGGTCGACGCTCGCCTACCTGTTCGGTTTGGAGCGCGTGCGGAAGACGGGCAAGTTCGTCGGCGTGGTCGTCTGCGCGCAGGGTGCGTCGGCCTTGCGGAGCTGGCTGCCGGAAGACGTTTGCACAGACCTGGATGGGCAGATCGCGAAAGCCGACCAGCACGGCGACTTCACGCACCCGATCTACGCGGCGTGGAACGGAGCCGGGTTCCTGTATGCGAAGATGTTCAAGACGGTCGCGCCGTTTTCGTTCTCGCGTGTCGTGTGGTATCAGGGCGAAAGCGACACGGGGCCGGGCGGCGCGCGCTATTACGCGCCGCTGTTCCGGGCGCTCGTCGAACGGTGGCGCGCCGACCTGCGCGACGCCGCGCTGCCGTTCACGCTCGTGCAGATTGCCGATCTTGCGGCGCGGGACGATGCGCGCTGGCATGGGGTACAGGACGCGCAGGCGCGCGCGGCGGGAGCCATCCCGCACGTCACGCTCGTGAAGTCCGCCGACATCTCGACCGCGGCCGACATCCATCCGCCGGACAAGTCGGCGCTCGCGAAGCGGCTGTCTGACGCACAGGAGGAAAATGAATGAAGAGACGTTCGCTTGCCATGGGGTTGGCATGGCTGCCGGTCTTCGCCGGCGCGGCGGCGGAAGCCCCGCAGGTCGTGTCCGTACCGCCCGCCGCCGCCGTGCGCGACCTCTGTCGGACGGCGGACGGCGAGATCCGCCACTACGGCTGGAAGACCGTCGGCGGCGAGCGGCGGCGCGTCTACGTCGCCTCGCGGGACGAGGGGACGAACTGGACGTTCCGGGTCGCCGCACGCGGCGACGTCGGCGCGATGGTGAAAAGCCCATGGCGCGACGAGTGGATATTCTTCGTTGACGAGGGGCCTGAACGCGAGACGGTGTTCGTCCGCTCGAAGACGGGCCCTGGAGACACGCGTCCCGAACGCCGTCGCATGGGCTGGCGACGGCAGGAGCTGCGCCAGCTGGTCGCGCTGAAGACGCGGCGACGGTGGGTTGCGGCGTTCTCGGACGTGCGGTGCGAGGACGGCGCGTGCTATCGCGCGGCGGTCGCGCTGTCGGACGACGACGGCGACACGTGGCGCTACGTCCCGGTGCCGCCGCTGAAGGGCGTGCCGCGCCAAGGGCCGGGCGACCGGCGGCCGCGCTGGTATAACGACGGCTGTGAGCCGTCCGTCGTCGAGCGGCACGACGGCTCGCTGCTCATGGCCCTGCGCACGAGCAGCGGACACCATGCGTTCAGCGCGTCGCGGGACGGCGGCGAGACGTGGAGCGAGCCGCGCGAGAACCCCGCGTTCTGGGCGACGAACACGATGCCGTACCTCTTTCGTCTAAAGGATGGGCGACTTTTGTTCTTCTGGAACAACACGGCGCCGCTGCCGACGCGCGACGCGGCGGAGTCCCCCGAACTTTCGGCAGGCGAACGTACGGGCGTCTGGGAGACGGTCTTCACCAACCGCGACGCACTGCACGCGGCCATCTCGGACGACGACGGGCGGACGTGGCGGGGCTTCCGCGAAATTGCCCTAACCGAGCCGCGCAACGCGGCGGACTTCCGGGAGCTCGGCAACGACCCGGACGACGAGCACGACAAGTCCGTTCACCAGACGCAGGCGCTCGAGCTGCGCGACGGCACGGTGCTGGTCGCCTACGGACAGAACTCGTCTGCACGGCGGCTCGCGCGGCTCGACCCCGACTGGTTGCTCGAAACTGGCCGAACAGAGGACTTCCGCCACGGCCTCGGCGGGCTCTCGAACCACCTCTACCTGAAGTCGCTGTCGGGCGGCTGGCGCGGCTGGGCGGGACACTGCGCGTGGAACCGTCTGCCGGGCGCCGTCCTGATGCGCGACCCCGACACGGACATGGGGACGGGCAGTGTCCGCGAGGTCCTGAGGCTCTGCCGCATTCCCGACCCTCGCCTCGTCTCGGATCGGCAGGGGGTCGCCTGGAACTTCCCGGCGGCGCGGTCGGGCGTGCTGGAGATCGACTGCCGCATCGACGACGCGGGCTTCCGGCTGACGCTGGCCGACCACTGGATCAACCCGTGCGACGAGTACAATCCGCCGCGTGCGCCGGTGTCGTGGAAGATCACGAAGGAGATGCTGGGCGCGGGGTGGCACATGCTGCGGTGCACGTGGGACGGCGAGACTGGGCGCGCCGCGCTGACCTGCGACGGACGCGAAGTCGCCACGGCGGTCCTACGGGCGATGCCGCCGTCCGGGCTCTCCTACCTGCACCTCCAGACGCTGTCCGAGGGACTCGACGTGTCCGGCGCCTCCTTCCGTTCCTTCCGCGCGGTGCGCAGGACGGGTGAAATGCGGTAGAAGAAGATGCTGCACGGCGGCTTTTGGAGTTCGGATGCGGCGGCCTGTCGTTTGGGGCCGAGCGCATGGCCTCTGCATGGACACTGGCGACGAAGGCGTGACGCCCAAGAATGCCGGTGCCCTCGTCAGGTGCGCCGCGCGCGCCCCCTGATTTGATATAATAGGCGGCATGAATTCGGGAACAAGAGACGATGAGCCCCTGCGGCGTCTGGGCGGCGGCTTCAGGGCATTGGCAGACGCGGAAATCGCCGCCCTGGAGGCGCACGGCTGCTCGGCCGAGGACTGGCGGGCGGTCACGGTCGCGACGGGCTTCGACGCGGCGACGGTGCGGGACGTGGCCTTCTCGGGGCCGTGTCGGCTCGGCGCGTTCCGCAAGACGTACACGCTGCCGGGCGGCGTCCGCAAGCCGGCGGGCGTCTACCGCGCGACGCTGCACAACGTGACGGTCGGCGACGACTGCCGCGTCTCGAACGTCCGCAGCTACATCGCGAACTACGACATCGGCGCGGGCGCGCTCATCGCCAACGTCGACAAGATCTACGTCGAGGGCGAGACGAGCTTCGGCAACGGCGTCGAGGTCTCGGTCCTCAACGAGACGGGCGGGCGCGAGGTGACGATCCACACGGCGCTCACGGCCCACGAGGCGTACCTGGAGGCGATGTACCGGCACCGCCCGAACCTCGTCGCCGCGCTCAAGCGCTTCGCGCGGGAGAAGGCGGCGGCCGCGCGGTCGGCGCGCGGGACGATCGGCTGCGGCGTGACGGTCGTCGACACGGGGCTCGTGCGCAACGTCTTCATCGGCGACGGCGCGGTGGTGGACGGCGCGGCGCGCCTCTCGAACGGCTCGCTCGTCAGCCGCCGCGGCTCGCCCGTCACGATCGGGCGCGGCGTCAGCGCGGACGACTTCATCGTGCAGGACGGCTCGCGCGTCGAGGACGGCACGCGCCTCACGCGCTGCTACGTCGGGCAGTCGTGCGCGCTCGGCCACGGCTACTCGGCGAGCGACTCGCTCTTCTTCTGCAACTGCCAGGAGGAGAACGGCGAGGCCTGCGCGGTCTTCGCGGGGCCGTTCACCGTCACGCACCACAAGTCGACGCTGCTCATCGCCGGCATGTTCAGCTTCATGAACGCGGGCTCGGGCTCGAACCAGTCCAACCACATGTACAAGCTCGGGCCCATCCACCAGGGCGCGCTGGAGCGCGGCTCGAAGACGGCGTCCGACTCGTACATCCTCTGGCCCGCGCGTATCGGCGCGTTCTCGCTCGTGATGGGCCGCCATGCGACGAACCCCGACACGTCGAGCCTGCCGTTCTCCTACCTCATCGAGTCGCAGGGCGTCACGTACCTCGTGCCTGGCGTGAACCTCAGGAGCGTCGGCACGATCCGCGACGTGCAGAAGTGGCCGAAGCGCGACCGCCGCGCGCCGGAGGGCCGCCTCGACAAGGTGAACTTCAACCTCCTCTCGCCCTACACGATCGACAAGATGGTGCGCGGCATCGCGATCCTCGAAAGCCTGCGCGCGCTCTCGGGCGCGACGAGCGACACCTACGCCTACCAGAGCGCGCGCATCACGAACGCCGCGCTCGTGAAGGGGCTCGAGTTCTACCGGATGGCGATCGACAAGTTCCTCGGCAACTCCCTCATCTCGCGGCTGGAGACGATCGCGGACGGCGACTACCTCGGCGGGCTCCGTCCGACGGCGCGCGAGGGCCTGGGCGACTGGGTGGACCTCTCGGGGCTCCTCGCGCCCCACACGTGCGTGCGCGCGATCCTCGACGACGTGGAGTCCGGGCGAATCGCCTCCTGCACGGAGCTGGACGCGCGGATGACGGAGCTTCAGGACCGCTACTACGACTACGAGTGGACGTGGGCCTATGACCTCATGCTCCGCCACTACGGGCTGGAGGAGGGGAAGATCGGCTACCGGGATCTCGTGATGGTCATTCGCCGCTGGCGCGAATCGGTGCTGAAGCTTGACCGCCTGCTCTACGAGGACGCGCGCAAGGAGTTCTCGCTCGCGACGAAGACGGGCTTCGGCTTCGACGGCGGCGGCGCGACGACCGAGGCGGATTTCGCGGGCGTGCGCGGCACGTTCGAGACGAACCCGTTCGTCCACGAGGTCACGGAGCACATGTCGCGCAAGAACGCGCTCGGCACGCGCTGGATCGACCGCCTCAACGCCCTCGCCGGAAAGGTCATGTGACAGGAGACGCCCGGCTTCATTCGCGTCACCAAAAGTTTGGTATAATACAGGCATGTCAGATTCAAGGGAGTGGTTCGTCAGAACCGAGGAAGGGAAGGTCTACGGGCCGGCGGACGTCTCCGCGCTGGCCGAATGGGCGAAGGACGGGCGCATCGAGCCGTCCTGTTTCGTCTCCGACGACCGCATCAGCTGGAAGCCGGCGCAGCTGATGCCCGAGCTGGAGATGAAGTGGCTCGTCGAGACCGAGCCCGGCAGGTTCTTCGGGCCGTTCCACCGGCAGGTCGTCTCGAGCCTCTTCAGGGGCGGGCAGCTTGCCGCGACGGCAAAGGCCTACCGCCTGCACGAGTTCGCGATCGACGAGGATCCGCCGCCGGTGGAGAGGGTCGTCGAAGTCGAGAAGGTCGTCGAGAGGGTTGTCGAGAAGGAAGTGCGCGTCGAGGTCCCGGTCGAGAAGATCGTCGAAAAGGTCGTGGAGGTCGAGAAGGTCGTCGAGGTCGAGCCGCCGCCGCGCACCGAGCTGATCGTGCCAGAGGTCGTCGAGCCGACTGGCAAGGTGCCGCCGCCACGTGCGCCCGGCTCGCTTTTCGGCGGCCTGGACCAGGGCCGCATGGCGGCGCTGGAGGCGGCTGCGCAGCGCGAGCTCGCGCGCGGGCGCAGGCAGGGCTTTGCCGCGAGCCTGTTCGGAAGGAGGCATGGGTGAGGAACGAGGCGAAATGGTACTTGCGGACGCCGGACGAGACGTTCGGCCCCGAGACGGAGGCGCGGCTCGTCGAGTGGGCGAAGCTGGGGCGCATCCAGCCGGGGCAGGAGGTTTCCGACGACAACGAGGTCTGGCGGCGCGTGGAGGACGTGCCGTTTCTTGACTTGCGGTTTTCGATTGACCTTGGCGACGGCAACCCGCGTGGGCCGTTCAACCGCGCGGCGGCCGAGGCGCTTTTGGCGAGCGGGCGCCTGCCGCCGTCGGCGACGCTTGTCGAGACGCGCGCGCCGTTCGAGGACGCGGGGGCCGTCGGCGCGGACGTGCCGACGGTAGAGCCCGACGAACCGACGATTTCAGACCCCGAACCAAACGCCGAGCCCGAACCAAACGCCGCACCCGCCGAACCGACGGACGCACAGTCTGAGTCGGCGACCGAAGAACCTCAACAGGTTGAAGCGCCCGAACCGACCGCCGAAGAGCCGACGAACGTGCCGACCGCCGCGACTGAGCCGGAGGTCAGGGTCGTCGAAAAAATCGTCGAGGTTCCCGTCGAGAAAATTGTCGAGAAGGAAGTTCGCGTCGAAGTCCCAGTCGAGAAGATCGTCGAGGTCGAGAAGGTTGTCGTGGACGAGACGCGCGTCAAGGGGCTTGAAGGGCTGCTTGCCGAGGAACGACGCCACACGGGCGACTTGCAGACGCGGTTAGACGCGGCGGCGAAGAGCGCGGCGGAACTGCGCGCACAGGTCGAGGGTGCGGCAACGGAGGCTGCGCGCGCCGCAAAGGACGCGGCTGACCGCGAGGCGAAACTGCGCGATCAGGTTCATGCGCTCGAAGACGAGCTGCGCCGTCTGCCGCAGGCCGCGAGCGAGGTGGCTGACATCCAGGCCGCCGTCTATGCGATCATGACGGGCGAGGCCGAGGAGCTTGGCCGCATCCTGGAGGCGGAGAAGCGCGAGTTCGAGGCGTTCAAGCAGCGCCACCTCGAACGAGCGGACCATCTGCTGGAGCGCCGCCGCGAAATGCTGAAGCGCGCGGGCGCCAACATCGAGGACATGACGCGCAAGGCGTTGCGCGACCGCCCCGAAGACCCGCGCACGACCCAGTTGCGCAAGGAACTGGACGACCTGCGCCGGACGCATGAGATGGAACGGCTCGAAAGCGAGTCGAAAGTGCGCGAGCTGACGACGCAGCTGCGCGAGCGGAAGGCCGAGGAGGCGCGGCTCGCGGAGAACATGAAGGACGTCACGCAGCTGCGCGCCGAGGTCGAGGCCCTGCGCGAGCAGCTGCAGACGCGCGAAAAGGAACTCGTCGCCGAACGTCAGCACACCGAGGACATCCGCCGTCAGCAGGCGACGCGCCAGCAGGTGCTGCTGAACCGCCTCGCGACGCTCGAATCGCCGTCGATCGGCACGGCGCAGTCGATGGAGACCAACCAGAGCCGCGAGGCGAAGCTCGTGCGGCTCCCCAGCTGGATGAGGTTCAAGAAATGAATGCGCTTGCCCTGATTCTCGCCGTCCTCTCGATTTGGGACTACCCCGCGCGCTTCCCGGAACACGACCGTCTGCGCCGCCAGTTCACGGTCGCCCTGCGCGAGGGCGACACCGCGACGATGGAGGAGACGTGCCGGAAGGGCGTCAAGCTCCTGCCGGACGACCCGACCTGGCACTACAACCTCGCCTGTTCGCTCGCCTATTTCGCGAAGCGCCAGGAGGAGGCCTTCGACGAGCTCGAAAAGGCGATCGACTGCGGCTTCCGCGATGCGGACGAAATCGCGAAGGACGCCGACCTCAAGCGGCTCGTGAAGTTTCCCCGCTACACGCAGCTCATCGAATACGCGCGCGAGATGCGGACGCGTCCGCTGCTGCTGGGGCCGCTCGCGACCGTGCCCGCGACGGGCGTCGCCGGACAGCCGATTGCGCTTGGCGAGCAGAACCTGAACTGGGATTTCGACGTCGGCTGCTTCGTCGCCCAGCTGAAGCTCGCGGCCGCGTCCGCCGGCGGGAACACGGGCGACCTCTACATGAACCGGGACGGCGGGCATTCGGTGCTGAACGCGACCAACTATCCGGGACTGACGGTCGTCAGCCTCGACCGGGACGGCCGCGCGCGGCAGATGGACCTCAACGCGCCGAACATCCACTTCCCCTATCCGGTCTTCGGCAACTCGTCGCGTGCGTTCCTCGGCTCGCCCCTCTGGCGGTCGATTCCGCGCGCGCTCCTGACGATGGAGTCCGCACGGCTCGGCTGCATGGCGAAGTTCTACCTCTCGAACCAGACGTGGGTCTTCCCCTCGAATGCGGACACGCCGCCCGTCGGCACGAACGGCGACGTCTTCGCCTCGCTCGCGCCGTACTGGATCACGACGGCCGGGCGCAGCTACTCCGACTTGCCCTACCTGCGGGCCGCGCTGGAGGCGTCGCGCGCGCTCAAGCCGAACGTCAAGGCGGAGATCGTCCGCCGCAGCCTGCTCGCGCCGACGATCCAGACGCTGATTCGCAAGTCGCTCGTCGGCGTCACGAACGAGACGGACTACCTCACGTTCCGGGCGCACCCGACGGCGTTTCCGCCGAACGGCGTGCAGGTGCGGCGGCTCGCGGCGGCGGCGGCCGCGCTGACGGTCGAGGCGATTCCGCCGCTCGCGGTCATTTCCGTCAAGGCCGAGCCGATCGCCGAGAAGACGGCGTGGCCGGAACTGACGTACGGCACGGCGTTCGCGTGGGCCTACGTCCTGCGCGCCGAGGCCGAGACGCGCACGTTCACGATCACGGCGAAGGGCGCGCAGGAGTTCGCGTTCGTGCAGACGCACGGCGCGGGCGCGGACGTGAAGATCGCGCGGCTCACGCCGTCCGTCGCGCAGGTGACAATCGACCGGCGCGGGCTCTCGCCGACGAACCGCGTGGACATCACGGTCGTCGGGCGCAACCCCGGCACGGGCTGGGGCGCGCCGAGCTACGTCTCGTTCGCGCGCATGGATCCGTCCGCGCCGTATTCGGATCCGGTCCTGACGCCGCTCGCGCAGCCGGAGAAGTGACTTTTTGGTATAATCCAACGCCAAGCAAGAAGAAAGGAACATGAAAAAATGAACCAGACAGTCTTCACCCACAACGGATTCCCCAAGGTCGGCATCCGCCCGATCATCGACGGCCGCCGGCGCGGCGTGCGCGAGTCGCTGGAGGACCAGACGATGGAGATGGCCCAGGCGGCCGCGAAGCTCATCTCGGACAGCCTCCGCTATCCCGACGGCTCACCCGTCCAGTGCGTCATCGCCGACACGACGATCGGCGGCCGCTTCGAGGCCGCGATGTGCGCGAACAAGTTCCGCGACAGCAACGTCGGCGTCTCGCTCAGCGTGACCCCGTGCTGGTGCTACGGCACCGAGACGATGGACCTCGACCCGCAGATCCCGAAGGCCGTCTGGGGCTTCAACGGCACGGAGCGTCCCGGCGCGGTCTATCTCGCCTGCATGCTCGCGGGCTACGCGCAGCGCGGCATGCCCGCCTACGGCATCTACGGACACGAGGTGCAGAACCGCGACGAGTCCGCGAAGATCCCGGCGGACGTCGCCGAGAAGATCCTGCGCTTCGCGAAGGCGGGCCTCGCCGTCGCGATGATGAAGGGCAAGAGCTACCTCTCGATCGGCTCGTCCGCGATGGGCATCGCCGGCTCGTTCGTCGACGTCGACTTCATGCAGGACTACCTCGGCATCGCGCCGGAGAACATGGACGAGTGCGAGATCCTGCGCCGCATCGAGGAGGGCATCTACGACAAGGACGAGTACGAGCGGTGCATCAAGTGGATGCGCGCGAACCTGAAGGAGGGCAAGGACTACAACCCGCCGAAGATCCAGAAGTCGCGCGAGGCGAAGGACAGGGACTGGGAGTTCCTCGCGAAGATGGCGATCATCGTCCGCGACATGATGGCCGGCAACCCGAAGCTGAAGGAGATGGGCTTCGGCGAGGAGGCTGTCGGCCGCAACGCGATTGCGGGCGGCTTCCAGGGCCAGCGCCAGTGGACGGACCACTGGCCGAACGGCGACGTCGCCGAGGTCATGTGCAACAGCTCGTTCGACTGGAACGGCAAGAAGATGCCGCAGATCCTCGCGACGGAGAACGACTCGCTGAACGGCATCTGCATGCTGCTCATGTGGCTCCTGACGAACAAGGCCTCGATGTTCGCCGACGTGCGCACCTACTGGTCGGACGCGGCGGTGAAGCGCGCGACGGGCAAGGGTCTGCCGAAGGACGCGAAGGCGGGCATCATCCACCTCCTCAACTCGGGCTCGTGCTGCCTCGACGCGGCGGGCGAGATGAAGGAGAAGGGCCAGCGTGTCTTCAAGAACTGGTGGGACGTCACGCAGAAGGACATCGACGCGACGCTGAAGGCGACGAAGTGGGTGCCGGCGGGCGTCGAGTACTTCCGGGGCGGCGGATTCTCCAGCTCGTTCCTGACGCCGAAGGGCCTGCCGCTCACGATGATTCGCATCTCGATCGTCAAGGGCCAGGGCCCTGTCCTCCAGATTGCCGAGGGCTGGTCGGTCGAGCTGGACGCGAAGCAGCAGAAGATCCTCATGGAGCGCACGAACCCGGAATGGCCGTGCACGTGGTTCACGCCGCGCCTCACGGGCAAGGGCTTCTTCAAGGACGTCTACTCGGTGATGAACGCCTGGGCGGCGAACCACGGCGCAATCGCCTACGGCCACATCGGCGCCGACCTCATCACGCTCGCTTCGATGCTCCGCATCCCGGTCGCGATGCACAACGTGCCGGAGGAGCAGGTCTTCCAGCCGCACTGCTGGGGGCTTTTCGGCGCGTCGGACGACCCGACGGGCGCGGATTATCGGGCCTGCAAGAACTTCGGGCCGCTCTACCGATAGTGAAGCGCGGACTTTCTTCGGTTCTTTGTGCGCGGAAAACGTCTGTTTTCCGCGCGTTTTGTTCACATATATCGGTTTCATCGAAAAAAATCATCTTCCCCCTTGCGCGCCCCCCAGCTTTTTTGCTATACTACGCATCCGTTGCGCCGAACAGCGCGACATCGCTCTTTGAAAGTCGGCAGTCGAGAAAACA
>CAKUGW010000026.1 GCA_934654805.1 uncultured Kiritimatiellota bacterium | reverse complement strand
ACGCGGACAGGATATACACGAAAGGAGGTCTGGCGGCGCTCAAGTCAGGCGTCAAGGCGTTCTGAAATGTAGGTGCTAAAGATTATGGCGGATTTTTCACGCGACCCGCGTGAACATTGGCTCAAACCGCGCTTTTCAAAAAATGAAGTGGCAAACTCGGGTTATATCATATTTTTTGCATTCGCGTCCCCGAACCATTGCCCACACGGAATCGAGAAAGGGCCTGTCCGCATTCCCCTTCTGGACGGCTCCGTTCGCCGCCGGACCGACGGTCGCCATGACCACGTAGATTTTCCGCACATAATTCTCATTTCTCGTTATCTGCACGAAAAAGACGATATTTTCGCGTTTCAGACGCACACAGGTGGGGACAGACCCCTGCGAATGCCCACGCAGACGGGGGTCCCCACAAACAGTCCCCACAAACAACGGTGGGGCCTGTCCCCACGATCCGCGATTCCTGCGGTAGCCGTCAGGCGTCGCCCGCCATCGGCCGGCCGCGCGCCCTTCAGCGCGCCGCGCGCATGAAGATCCAGGGGTCGAGCCAGAAGTCCTCCGCGCTCTTGCCGCCCTCGAAGCGGAAGACGCGGAAGTCGAAGTGGACGTGCTCGTGTTCCCAGACCCACGTGCCGGCGGCGTCCGCGTAGGGCGTGCCGGCCTTGACCGGGGCGTGTTCCGGCACGAGCAGCCGGTTCAGGTGGTTGGAGATGATCCACCACGTCTCACGGCCGCTCCACTGGCGCGTCGCCAGCCAGCGGTTGTTGTCGTCCCCCTGGCGGATGGAGTGGTAGAGCATGTTGTCGTCCACGTCGATCGGACAGGTGAGGATCGTCCCCGACGGCATGTTGATGTCCAGCCCCCCGTGCGCGCTGTTCTTCTGCCACGTGCCCATCCAGGTGTTGCGCCCCTGGAAGCAGATCTCGACGTTGTGCGGGCGCTCGGAGCCGGGGAACCACGGGAGGATCCGCCCCTCGGGGGCGAACGGCAGGCTCTCGTCGCGCAGGACGAGGCGCGCCTGCCGCTTCGGCCGGCACGTCAGGCCGTGGTCGGAGTCCTTCTCGACCATGAAGCCCCCGCAGTCCGCGAAGATGTCCTGCACGGCGTCCAGCCAGATCACCATGCCCTCGTGCTCGAACGGCAGGGCGAAGTTGTCCTTCGTCGATGGCGTGACGCGCTCGATCCTGAGCGGCTTCCCGTCGACCGTCAGCTCCGCGCCCCAGCGGTAGGTGAGGATGCCGCCCGTCTTCTCGTCGCGCGTGAGGACCTCGGCGAACGTCGAGACGAGCCCGACCGTGTGGCCGGGACCGCGCAACGTGCGGAAGAAGACCGAGTCTCCCGCGTTGAGCGTCACGGGGTAGATGCCGTCCCTGGCCACGTGCCAGAGCGCGCGCTTCGCCGTCGGCTCGAGGAGGATCTCGGTCGGCAGGGGCTTGCCCCGCGTGATCGAGCCCGCCTCCAGCGCGATCTCGGAGTCCGCGTCCAGGTCGAAGGTGCCGAGGAAGTGCTTCGGGTACCAGTAGCGCTGGCATTGCGAGTAGACGCACGACCCCCTGGCGTGCCGGATCTTGAATTGCGCGTCCATCGTGGCGTCCGGCTCCGGGTTCCACGTCGCGTAGACGTCGTGGCGCCCCGTCACGCCGGGCCGGTACGGGAACGCCGTCGGTTTCAGCGGCAGTTTCGGCGCCGCCCCAAGCGTACGGCCCGCCAGCGCGGCAAACGCCGCCGATGAGCCGATGAACTCTCTCCTGTCCATGTGTGCCTCCTTATTCAATTCACCCGTCGATGCCGTCTCGCCGGCCCTCGCCATCGCGCGCCCCTTACAGCGCCAGGCGCTGGCCGTCCGCCAGAAGCCGGGCCTTCAGCTTCCCGTAGTCCACGTCCTGCACGGCGCAGCCCCGGTCGAGCGCCAGGGAGGCCGCCGTGGCCGCCGCCTGCCCGAGCGCGAAGAACACGGGCTCCATGCGGATCGACCCGAACGCGGCATGCGAGGCCGAGAGGCAGACCGGCACGAGCAGGTTGGCGCATTCGCCCTTCTTCGGGACGAGCGCGCCGTAGTCGATGCCGAAGGGCCTGAACGTCTTCCCGTCAAGGCCGACGTGATCCTCCATGTTGCCCTCGTTGCGCACGCACCCGTCCTCCGTCTCGACGCGGCGGCAGTGGTGCGAGTCCATGCCATAGGCCCCCAGCGCGACCGGACGGGACGCCTTGCGCGCGCCGCGGCAGTGATGCTCGGTCATGACCGTCTCGCCGACGAGCCGCCGCGCCTCGCGCACGTAGAGCTGCCCCTGCCAGCCGTCGCCAAGCCCGTCCGCGAACTCGTCGCGGCACGTCCCCCAGCGGGACACGGCCGCGCGCACCGTCTCGGGAACGCGGGGATGGTTCGCGAGCGTCCACATGAGTCCGCGCTGGTAGGAGAGATGCGCCTTCAGGATCCGCTCGCGCTCCGCGTAGGAGGCCTCCGGCCACCTCCAGCTGCCGCCGATGAAGTCCGTCGAGAACCCGTCGCGGTTGTTCGTGTCCGTCTTGCGGTTGGGCATCTTCGAGTTGATCCAGGGCAGGCGCCAGTCGTGCGCCTCCGACGAGAGGTCGAACGCGTAGAACCCCGGCCGCGCCTCGAACTGGCGGAACAGGAGCTCGTAGCGCCGCTCGTCGTAGTCCGGCGGGCGGGCAAACGGGATCCGGTTGGCGGGGTCGTCCGTCAGGCACATGCGGAAGCAGTAGGCCTGGACGCGCCGGTCGCCCGCGCCCGACCGGGCGTCCGGGTCATGCGGCTCGACCCCCGGCAGGAGCCCCGAGGCGCGGTCGCCCGGCACCACATAGGCCGAGATGCCCGCCGCCAGGTTATGACGATGGGAGCCGCGCGCATACGGCACGCTGCCGTTGACCGACTCGCCGTAGCGCGCGTTGTCCTCGCGGCCGACCGAATAGGACACGCCGGCCGCCGCCATCAGGTCGCCCTCGTAGGTCGCGTCGACGAACGCCCGGCCGGCGTATTCGGTCCCGTCCTCCGTGACGAAGGAGACGATCCGCCGCTCCCCGCCGGCGCCCGCGACCCTCACCTTGCCTTCCGCGCGGTCCAGCCGCCGTCCGCGGTGGATCGCCAGGCCGTCGCGCCGCGCCCAGCCCTCGAGAATGGCCAGCGCCGCCGACGGCTCGAATGTCCACATCGAGTCCGCGCCCTGCGAGCCGGCGCACTGGCCGTCCGGCAGGTAGTCGCCGCGCCGCTGGCGCGTCCAGTGCGCATCGTCCGCATACCAGGCGGCCACGTCCCGGTAGAACTCAAGCGCGAGGCCGCCAAAGGCCTCCTTGTTGCCGATGTCCGTCTGGCCGAGACCGCCTGTCGTGAGGCCTCCGATGCGCGTCTCGGGCGAGACGACGACGCACGACTTGCCCATGCGCTTGGCCTGGACGGCCGCCGCGATCGCCGCCGGGGAGCTTCCGTAGACGACGATGTCCGCCGACACGCCAAGCGAGTCGGCCGCCCACGCCACGCCCGCGACCGCTGCGGCCAGGCCGCGGCAAAGGCATTTCCGAGGCCGCTGCCTGGCCGCGACCGCGACGCCTCGCGCGGATCCGCCGCCCGCTGCGCCCGGCGCCGCAAGCGCCGACACGCCCTTCTCCTGCGCTTCTCGCGTCATCTCGCTCATTTCCTTCTCCTTTCCTTCTCTTCCTCTCGCGCGCGCCCGGCATCCGGCGTCGCCGCTATCTGACAAGCAACAGCCATCCGGGCACCGAAAGACATTCCGCGCAGCCGATGTCGGGCGACGCGCCCGAGCGGCGCGGACTCGCGTTGTTGCGCGTGACGACGACGCCCACCTCCATCGTCTGTCCGCGTACCGTGATCGTTGCCGCCGGCCTCTCCGTCCAGGTCCCGTCGCCCAGGTCCTGCGGCCCGCCTTTCTTTTCCGAGCCCATCCAGTCAAGGGCAAGCCCCGCGTCGCAGCAGACGCTTTGAAGCGCGATTCGCCAGTCGCCGCCCGCCGGATCAAGGAAACGGGGACTGCCGCTGGCGCCCGTCAGGTTGTGATGGTCGACGGACGAATCGGACGGAAAGCCTTCGCCGCCGTCGGAATAGCAATAGGCGGCGTTCGCGCAGACGCTGAATTTCGGATGAAGCCCGGGCTTGCCGCCGTTGCAGGAAAAAAGGCAGTTCGTGAAATGGAACGAGTGAATCTGCTTCAACTGGACTGCCTCCTTCCACTGAATGCCCTCACACCCGACGACCGACTGCGCGACACGGTTGGAGACGAACGTGCAGCTCTCGAACACATAGCGCCCGTCGGCACGGGAATCGGGACCGGCGATCAGGCACCCGCCGCCTTCGTTGCCGCCGAAAAAGCAGTTCTGGACGAGAAGCCCATCCCCTGCGGCAAGACAGCCCGCATAGATGACGCACCCGTAGCCCGTAGACTCCGAACCCGACTTGTTCCGGACAAACCAGCAGTCGCGCAGAACGCTGCCGAACGGCATCGCCGCCGCGACGGCCGTTCCGGGGCCGTCCGCCGTCAGGGGCGCGTTCGCGTCGAAAACGCAATTCGAGACGGCCACAGACGACCCTGTGCGACCGCCAAGGTAAAGGCCCTGGCCCAGGCACCGCCAGTTGCTGCGGTTGCCCCGGAAAACGCACCCCGAGACGGAACCGCCGGAAAAGCGCGCACCGCCGCCGCACGAATCCCAGTCGTCGTCCTTGCTGTCTATCACGTTGCCCTCGACCAGGCAGTCGCGCACGGCAGCGGCGTAGTTAGACGCCAATCCGATACCCGCCCCAAACAGGGCGCTGCGCAGCCGCCGGATGACGTTGCTCGCGACGGAACAGCCTGAAACGCGCGCCTTGTTTCCCGACAGGAAGACGCCGGCGTACGAACTGACGCTTTCGTTGGCGCTGATGCGCGAATTCGCGATCGAGCCGTCGAGAAGCGCCACGCCCGCGCCGTAGTTCACCGCCCCGCACGTCTCGGCCGGGTCGTCGCGCATTGCGTTGTGGTGGACGTAGCACCCCTCGGCCGACGACTCCCCGTGAAGCGTGAGGCCCGCGCCGTACATCCGGCCCGTATTGTAGCTCGGGTCGGCGTGCTGGCCGTTGTAGCCCGTGCAGTCGCGGATCTCGACGCCCCTGACCAAGGACCTCTTGACGGCGCAGACGCCCCCGCCATAGGAATCCGTCGTCCCCGCGCTGAGATGGAGATTCGTCGCCGCGCAGGACTCGACGAGCGAATCGACAAGCGTACTGCCGACCAGATAGACGCCGGACCCGCGAAGGGGCTGCTCCGAACCGACGTTCCGGCAGGCGCGCACGACGCAGTTCGAGACGAGCGTCCCATCCGCCAGGGCCGCGATGCCGCCGGCGCACGGCGTCGTGCCCTCGACAAGGCCGATGGCGTTGCGGACCGTGAGGCCGCGGACCTCGCAGGCCGTGGCGGCGGCCGTCACGACGACGGCGGCCGTCTCGTGGCCCGCGTCGATCACCGTCGCCTCCGGGTCGTCGGACGAGCCCGCGAGGCACACCATCGGCGTCGTCAGGCGCAGCGGCTCGGAAATCCTGTAGACGGCGGGCGCCGCCGCCGTGCCGGCCGTCAGGACGATGCGGTCGCACGCGAACGCGTTCCTGACGGCGCGCACCAGCGCGGCGCCCGCCTCCTCGTCCGACGCATGGTCCGCCCGGCTGACGACGACCGGACGGAAGAAGGACGAATCGGTCGCGAACGTCGTCGGCCCGCAGTTCGGCCAGAACTTCTGCCCGACCGTGTCATAGACGCCCATCTGCTTCGCCCCGCCCGTCGCCTGCTCGTCGCGCGCCGGCAGGAACTCGTGGATCAGCGCGCCGGTCGCGTCGTAGGCCCGGAGGAAATAGAGGCGGCCTCGCAGGAAGCCCGTCAGGGAGCCGGCCTGCGTCCCTGCGTCCAGCGCGTCGCCCAGGGCGTGGCCCGCGCAAAGGGCCAGCGGGCTGCCCGCCGTGAACGTGACGTGCTCGCGCGTGTTCCACAGGGGGCCGTCGTTCACGCGCCATTTCCTGAGCGGATTGTTGACGTCGACCTCGTAGTCCGTCGCGAGGTCGAGGCAAAGCCCCGACTGCATCGCCCAGCCGCCCGTAAAGAGCTGGCATTCGCCGGGAACGTCCGACGCCAGGCCCGAATCCCCGCCAGACGCCACGTACAGGACATAAGGCCTGTCGTTCGCTTTCGTGCCGCGCGCGCAGCAGACGGTCTGCGACTCCCACCGCGCCGCCGACGTGATGCGGAACTTCACGACGAGGCGATGGTTCCACTCCGGCACGTAGTCCGTGCAGATCCACTGCCGGCCGCCCGGCGTCGTCTCGAGATACGGCAGCTCCGCATAGCCCGTCGGCACGCCCGCCGCGGCCGCAAGCGACGGACACGACAGGATCAGAAGCAAAACGCGTTTCATTCGGCGATCTCCTTTCTCGTTGATGTTGTCAAGGCCTGGGCTTTCGTTTACCGGACCGGGCTGCCCGGCCCGCCGTTCTTCCGCACCAGCATCTCGGCGTGTTCCTTCAGGGGCATCCCGAGAAGGAAGGAGAGGACAGCGTCGCCGTGGGCCATGTTCTCGTACCACGACGTGAAGCAGTACCTGTTGTGCGAGAAGATCACCTTCCCCGCGCCCAGCACGTTCTCCTGGACGACCATGAGCGCGTACTCGTTCTGGAGCTTGTCCACGTAAGGCGCGTACTGCTTCTCCACGTCCCATTTCGCGAACTTCCGGGACGAGCCGACGTTCTTGTTGTACCAGGTTCCGACGGCCGAGCAGAACGGATGGTTCGTCGGGACGCTCGGGGACCACACGGACGGCTCCTGGAAGCCCTCCTTGGTGCTCGGCCACGGATTGAAGACGCCGACCTCCGCCAGGAACCTGCAGGCGTTCGGGCCGGGCTTCGTCCGCGAGAAGAGGATGCCGCCGCCGCGCTTCAGAAGCGCCTTGAGCGACTCCTTGCAGTCGGCGAAGATCGCGTCGCAGTCGTCCGAATCCGTCTGGATGTGCACATACGCGGAGACGTCCGCCGCGCGGGCGAAGGCGGACGGCGTGTAGCACCTGACGCCCGCCGCGTTCCGGCGCAGCCAGTCCTCGACGTCGGCCCCCTTCGCCCGCTTGGCCACCGTCGCCTCGTCGGCGCAGAAGCGGTGGCGCACGAGCCCGGCCTTCTCGGAACGCTCGACAAGGGCGCCCGGCCCCGGCGTGACGAACTCGACGACGTGCCGCGGCTCGAACGCGGCGTCGGCCGTCTCCTTCGGCTTCTCGCCCGCCGGGAACGCGCTCGCCGCCGTCGCGCCCGTCCAGCCGGCCTCGCGGGCCACGGGAAGCGCCGTGAAGGCGTCGTCGCCGATCAGGTAGAAGCCGCACTGCCGCGGCCCGACCGCGATCTCGAATCCGTCCGCATACGGCCGGCGCGTGCCGCGGCGCACGTCCAGCACGAAAAGCGGCGCGCCCGCCTTCAGCCCGCGAAGCGTCACCTTGCCCGCCGACTCGGACTGCGCGCGGTTGTAGACGCCGAGGAAGCGCCCCTCGCCCGACTCCTGCAGGACGCCGTCGAGCGCGGCGTTCGAGATCGCCAGCGGGTCCTCGCCGCCGACGGCGGCGACCCAGCGCCGGATCTCGTCGCCCGCCTTCGCGTCCCGCCGGGTGACGCGGTCCGAGAGGACGTCGTCCACGCGCACGACCTTGCCCTTGCCGCACGGCGTCACCACGCCGTTCCGGAGCCCGAGCGCCCGGAGCGTCGCGCAGCTCTCGGCCGTCCCGCCCTCCAGGACGGCGCCGCCGCCGGCCCGGACGAACGCCAGCAGCTCCTTCGCCAGCGCGTCCGAGAAGACGTCGTCGTCGACGAGATAGACCGCCTTGTAGCGGCCGAGCGACCGCGCCGTGAAATGCGGGCTGATCGCCACGTCGACGCTGAGGCTCGGAAGGCGCGAGAGCGCCTTGACGCGCGTGTCGTGGACGGACGCGTCAAACCAGGCCTGCCGGCAGGTTCGCCGCTTGAAGAGGTCTTCCTCGAAGCAGCGCATGTCGCGCAGGACGGCCAGGTACTTCGCCGGGGCCATCTTCGCGGCCTTCGCCCCGAGCCGCGTGTGTTCGGCCAGGCGGTAGAAGTCGGCCTGGAACTGCGAGTTCTCCGGCTCGACGTTCTCGTAGGTCATCGCCTCGTTGGAGAAGGCGTTGATGCCGCAGATGAACGGAAGCTCGTTCTGGGAGATCCGGTTCGCGTAGTCGAGCTTCATGCAGTAGTAGTGCGCATGGACCGTCCGGCCCGCCTCGTTGTCGAAGTAGCCCCGCAGGCGCTTCGCGATGTGCTTGATCCTGTCGACGTCGCCGTCGGCGACGAACTCGCAGAAGAGCGTGTCGGTCGCGCCCGGATAATAGGACATGCACAGGTCGCGGCCGAGCTCGTCGTTGTCGGAGTTGAAGATCATGACGCGCGCCCGGGGGCTGACCCGATGCGAATGCTCACAGGCCTCCTTCAGGAACGCGCCGACCTCCTTGCGCAGGTCGAGGTAGAGGCCGGGGTTCTCCCACTTCCAGTACTCGCGCCCGTACTTGTTCCGCACCTCGTCCGGAAGCGGGGCCCCCTCGCCGCCGCCCATCTGGAGGAAGACGGAATCGACGCCGCACGCCGGATAGAGCGCCTGGAACTCGTTGCTCAGATCCCAGAACTCCCTGTCGTGCGGATCGCTGAAGTAGTGCCCGTTGACGCCCGGCAGCGACCCGTGCCAGGTGCAGACGGCCATGCCCTTCGCGTGGGCGATCTCGCAGAGCCTGCGCAGGCGGTCGCCCCGGAAGTTCTTGCCGTCCCAGGCCGGCGGCTTCCAGGTCGGCTTGCGCTTCGCCATGAAGGCGCAGGTGCGGTCGTAGAGGTCGCGCGGCACCGGCAGCTCCGTCCAGTTGAAGTCCGTCAGCTGGCCGAGCAGCACGGCGCTGGCGCCGCGCGCGCGCAGGTGCGTGACGATGTTCGAGGCCCACTCGTCGCCCGGCAGGGGCGTGCCCGAGCGCCAGCCGCCGACGTTGTAGTTGGCGCAGAAGTCGTGGGCGAGGTCGCGCGGCTTCAGGACGTCCGCGCGGTACGGCTGGACGGCCGCGACGAACACGCGCGGCGGGCGCGTGAGCAGCTCGTGGACGTCCTCGACCGCCTTGTAGTCGCCGACGGACACGACAAGCGCGCCGGAGCCGGACGCGCAGGCGCCTTTCGCCGGCCGGTGGCGGAAGCGCATCCGGGCCGTCTCGCCGCAGTGCGTCGCGCCGGCCAGGTAGGAGGGCCCGAGGAACGAGTCGCGGTCGAAGACCATCCCGACGACGTCGCGCGAGCGCCGGTCCGCGAACGCATACCATCCCTTGCCGAAATACGGGAACGACCACCGCTCCAGCGGGACCTGCTCGCAGTCCGTCACGTGGTCCAGCGCCGCGCGCTGGGTCAGCACCAGGCCCTTCAGCCCGGGATAGAAGAAGTCGTCATGCGCCGTGCCGCCGCCGCAGGCCCAGGACATCCCGATGGCGGCCGAGGTCAGCCCCTCCGCCAGGCGGTAGGCGTAGCAGACGTACGGCACGCCGGCGTAGAACGTGAAATCGACGGACGCGCAGGCGTTCGTGAAGGAGACGGTCTTCTTGAGCGCGCTGTCGCACGTGACGATCGCCGGCGACCAGCCGCCTTCGGCGTCCGGCTTGTGGATCTGGGCGTCCAGCGCGTTGCCGGGGCGGACCTTGCCCCCGGCCGCCTTCCGCGGCTTCGTCTTCTCGGTCTCGAACGAGAACCCCTCCCACGCAAAGCCCGTCGTGCGCCACAGGAGCGACGGATGCGGCGAGACGTTGGCCTTCAGCGCGCGCAGGAAGCCGGACGTGCGGTGAAGGTTGTCGAAGACGGCCGTCACGCAGCCGTTGTCGACGAAGACCTCGTCCGCGTCGGCCTTCAGCGCGAAGGCGCCGCGCGTCCGGGCGGGCGGCGCGGACGGATTGTCCCAGTAGACGAAGAACGGGCGGTTCTCCTGCTCGCGCAGGGCCGCCAGGAAGACGAGGCGCAGGGCCGTCGGCGACGCGCCGTCGCGCGACGCGACGCACGGCACCTCCGTCTCCCACGGCGTCGTGACGCGAACCGAGGCGGGGTCGACCGCCTCGCCGACGTCGAACACGAAATCGACCGCCGCGCGGTCCGTCCGCACGGACGCCATGTTCGAGACGAGGATCGCCGCGCGCTTCCTCCACGCGGCATCCCACCACGGCCGCCCGTCCATGTCGGAAAGGTACGCCACGTTCGCGCACCCCGAGACGGGGACTTCATTGAGCGTCTTCGCGACGCCACGACCGGCAAGGGCCATTGCGACGGCGACGGCCAGCCCGACGCAAGGCCGAACGGCCCTCCTATAGATATCGTGTGCCTTCCCCGTTGTCATGGATTCATTCCTTTCGTTGAACAAAAACGCATTTCCACGCCTCCGCGCCTTCCTTGCCTCCGCGTTAAACGCCGCAGGACTACTCCCTGCGCCGCTCCTCTCGCTTTCGCGAGGCACGGAGGGATTGGAGATTCGGAGGCACGGAGAATCGCGTCTGAAAAGGGGCGCGTACGCGAGGCCCGCAGACCTCGCGCCAGCGGCCTCTAAATGTTCTCTAAGACCTTGGCTGAAATGGGGGGGGGGGGGGTACTGGACCCACGCGCAAACGCGCCTGCGCGGCTCCTGCCGCGCTTCGCGAGGGCCTTGAACCCCGCGTTCGTGAATGTCCGCTTCAGCATCACGGCGAGAATGATACCAAATTTCTCCGCCCCGCGCAATACCCCCTATCGTGGTTTTTCGGCCGCGCGTTCTCCCGCTCTACGCGGCAAAGACAGACACGGGAAGGCGCGACTGCGGCATCAGCGGAGGACGTAGCCGTCCGGGTCGCCGCCGGCGATGCGGCGTTCCGTCAGCTTCCCGTCCTTCCACGCGAGATCGACCGTGTAGCCCCCGCGCGCGCGGAGCCCCGTCACGCGCCCCTCCGGCCACGTCGACGGCCGCGCCGGCAGCAGCCGCAGCACGGCCTTCCCGTCCGCCGTCCGCTCGTGGCTCTGCAGCAGCATCTCCGCGATCGCCGCCGTGCAGCCGAGGTTCCCGTCGACCTGGAGCGGCGCGAGGCGCGCACGGCACGAGGCGATCTCCGCGAGGGCCGCCGCGTCCTCCGCCTCCCTGCCGAGCGCATGCGCGGCGGCGGAGACCGCGTCGAAGAGGTCGCGCAGGATCTGCGCGTCCATCGACGCCCCGCGCGTCCACTTGACGCCGTTTCGCCCCTTGGGCGCGTTCTCCGGGGAGACGCCGGGGACGACCGCGAGGAACCCGGTCTTCGGGTCCTCGACGAGGACGTCGAGGAAGAACTCGGCCGCGCCCCGCATGACGGGATAGGCGCGCGCGAGGAATTCCCGGTCGCGCGTGAAGAGCCAGTGTTCCCAGAGCTGGGTTATACCAAAAAAGAGGCTCCCCGTGGCATCGCAACGGATGGACGCCCCGTCCGCTCCTCGCGCAGCGGAAAGCCACCCACATGACGTCTGCGATCTTGAAGGTCAAGCGGTCCCGTTCAGACCTTCGTCCAGCGGCTGCCGGCCTTGGACGACTTCAGCGCCGCCGCAACGAACCGCATGGAGCGCACGCCCGCCTCCGCGCCGGGGAAGTCGCGCGCCCGCCGCGAGACGACGGCCGCGACGAACTCGTCGTAGATGTTCCCCAGCGCCTCGACGAAGCCCTCGTGGTGCCCCGCCGGGAAGCGCGAGGCGCGCACGGACGCCGGGGACAGGCCCTCGACGTACGGCGCCTTGCGGTGAAAGACCTGGTCCGGCCTCGTCGCATAGCGCACCGTCAGCCGGTTCGGCTCCTCCTGGTCCCAGTGCAGCGAGCCCTTCGCGCCGTAGACGCGCAGCCGGACGCCGTTCTCCTCGCCCGTCGCGACCTTCGACGTGACGAGCGCGGCCTTCGCGCCGCTGTCAAGCCGCATCAGGATCGAGGCGTCGTCGTCCAGCCCTGTCGCGTTCGCGTAGGACGAGAGGTCGGCCAGGAGCGATTCGACCCGGAGCCCCGACACGTATTCGAGCATCGTGAACGCATGGACGCCGATGTCCGCGACGACGCAGCTCGGCCCCGCGATCTTCGGGTCCATCTTCCAGCCGTTGCGGCGGTCGGGCTTGCGAAACGACCCCTGCACGTATTCGAGGTGGATCTTGTCGACCGGCCCGAGCTCGCCCCTCTTCACGAGGTCGCGCGCGAGCTTGATCATCGGATAGCCCGTGTAGGTGAACGGGATGCCGAGGACGCGCCCCTTGCGCGCCGCGAGCCGGCCGAGCGTCTCCGCCTCCCTGACCGTCAGCGAAAGCGGCTTTTCGCAGAAGACGTCAAGGCCCGCCTCCAGCGCGGCCTTGGCGATCGCGTAGTGCGTCTCGTTCGTCGTGCAGATGACGAGGAAGTCGAGCTGGCCCTTCTCGGCGGCGATCAGCCGCTGCCAGTCCGGGTAGACGCGCGCCGGATCCAGCCCGAACGCCGCGCCGCTCGCCGCGTTCGTCTTCGCGTCGCGCGAGAAGTTCCCCGCAACGAGATCCGCCAGGTTGTCCATCCGGATCGCCATGCGGTGGATGGGCCCGATGAACGAGGCCTTCGCCCCGCCCACCATTCCGTATTTCAGCCGTTTCGCCATGTCTTCCAAACCTCCCAAACCTTCTCTCTCACATCCTCCCGCTCAGGGCGTCGATGAGGTCGCAGAGCCGTTTGTAGCAGTGGCCGAGGTCGTCGTTCGTGACCTGGAACATGTACTCGCCCGCGCGCGCCATCTCGCCCTCGGCGTTCGCGAGCCGCTTCTCGATGACCGCCGGCGCGTCCGTGCCGCGCCCCTCCAGCCGCTCGCGCAGCGCCTCCAGCGACGGCGGGTTGACGAAGACGTCGACGTAGCCGATCTTTAGCGGATCGGTGTTCGGCAGGGCGCGCACGTAGTCGCGCACCTTCGCCGCGCCCTGCACGTCGATGTCGAGGATCATCGAGTTGCCCTCCGCCAGGACCTCCTCGATCGGCGCCTTCAGCGTGCCGTAGTAGTTGCCGTGCACCTGCGCGTACTCGATGAAGGCGTTGTCGCGGATCAGCTCCTCGAAGCGCTCCTTCGTCTTGAAGTGGTAGTCGAGGCCGTCCTCCTCCTCGCCGCGCGGCGCGCGCGTCGTGCAGGAGATCGAGTAGACGAAGTCGGGGTACTCCTGCAGGAGCATGTCGACCAGCGTCGACTTGCCGCAGCCGGACGGCGCGGACATCACGAGGAAAAGGGGCTTTGTCTTCATGTCCGCGTATTATACCACATCTTATCCTGCCGCTGATGGCGAATCGGCGCGGCCGAACAGCTCGTCTTCCAGCGCCGCACAAAGCGCATGGTAGATCGGCAAGTGCAGTTCCTGTATCTTGTAGGTCTCCGTCTCCGGCACGGCAATCGCGGCGTCCGCAAGTTCGCCGAGCCGTCCGCCGCCCGCGCCCGTCAGCGAAATGACCTTCAGCCCCTTCGCCTGTGCGACACGCGCGGCGTTGACGCAGTTCGCGCTGTTGCCGCTCGTCGAGAGCGCGATCAGCACGTCGCCCGCGCGGCCAAGCCCCAGCACCTGCTGGGCAAACGCCGTCTCCCACGCGACGTCATTGGCGAACGCCGTGAGGATGCCGCACATCGAGACGAGCGAGACCGCCGGCAACGCCCCCTCCAGCTTCGCCGCCAGCTCCGGCGGCAGCTTCGCCGCGAGCGCGGACGGAATCGCGCGGTGCCTGCGGAACTTCTTCATCAGCTCGCCGACGATGTGCTCGGCGTCCGCCGCGCTGCCGCCGTTGCCGCACGTCAGCACCGTGCCGCCCGCCCGGCAGCGCGCGAGCAGGATCTCGTATGCCTTTGAGATGTCGCCTTCGCAGCCCTTCAACTGCGGATACCGTTCGTAAAGTTCGTCAAGGATGCCATTCATGACTCTCTCTCCCTCATTCGATCATTCCCCCATCCCCGCCACCGCCAGCGCCGCGTAGTCGCCGACGTTCTCGGACAGCCCCGCCGGGATGATCCGGCAGACCTGCCGCGCGAGCGGCAGCGCCTCGCGCGCGAGAATCGGCTCGACCTCCTTCAGGAAGCGGTCCGCCTGGCGCATGAACACGCCGCCCAGCACGATGACCTCAGGGTTGAGGATGTCGATCACGTACGCGAGAATCGTCGCGAGGTGCGCGGCCGACTCGCGGAAGACTGCGGCGCAGAACGCATCGCCCGCGTCGATGCGGCGGAAGAGCTCCTTCGCGCTGAAGTCGTCCGGCAGCGCGACGCCCTGTTCCGCCGCGCGGATCTTCGCCAGCTTCGCGAGCCCCGCGCCGGAGCAGAAGCCCTCCGCGCTCCCCGCCTTGTTGTAGCCGACGGGCCCGGTCGGCGCGAGACGGATGTGCCCGATCTCGCCCGCGTTGTCGTTCGTGCCCGAATAGAGCCGCCCGTCAAGGACCAGCCCCGCGCCGAGGCCCGTCCCGAACGTCATGAACACCATGTTCCGCGTGCCGCGCCCCGCGCCGAACTTCCACTCGGCGTAGGCGCAGGCGTTCGCGTCGTTCTGCAGGTGCACGGGCACGCGGTAGCGGTCGGCGAAGAACTCCACGACCGGCACGTCGTCCCACCCCGGCAGGTTCGGCGGCGAGAGGATGACGCCGCGCCGCGAGTCGAGCGGCCCGCCGCAGCTGATGCCGATGGCGGTGAGGCGGGGGACGTGGGACGTGGGACGGTCGGGGGCGAGGTAGGCGTCAATGCGCGCGGCGAATGCGTCCAGCACCTGCCGCCACGAGAGTCCCGCCGTCGGGAACTCCTCGCGATGCAGGATCTTCACCTCGCCCGCCGCGCCGCCGCCGACGGACAGCGCGCACTTCGTGCCGCCGATGTCTATGCCGATTGAAATGTTCATGCCGCTTATTTTAGCAAACGACGGCGGCTTCGGCAAGACCTGCTTAAGCAGGTCTTGCCCAGTTGCCCGGCTTTGCCTACCGGCGGCGGCGATCGCCACCTATGCTTGTCGTGACGTCCTCACCGACGACATCCGCCCGACCGCGTCCATGCCCGAGACACGCCGCACGCGCCGGCCGCCCAGGCGCCGGGCTTCACCACTTGTCATCCCCTGAAGATGAAGAAGACCGCCGCGAAGATGCAGACCGCGGCCGCCAGGTAGTTCCACGAGACGGGCTGGCGCATCACCAGCACGGAAAACGGCATGAAGACGAGGAGCGTGACCGCCTCCTGCGTGATCTTCAGCTGCTCCAGCGTCATCGTCTTCGCGCCGAGCCGGTTGGCGGGCACGGCCACGCAGTACTCGAGGAACGCGATCAGCCACGAGACGAGAACCGCCACCCAGGCCGGCGCGCCCGACAGGCTGCGCAGATGCCCGTACCAGGCGTAGAGCATCACGAGATTCGACACGCAGAGAAGCCCCACGGTCACCCAATTGACATTTGACATCAGCTAATAATCCCTTTCTTCAGACTGGTTGGTTATTAACATTTTTTGCAATGGGGTCAGCCGTTCCCCTGCGAGTCCTCGCGCCCATTGACATACTGATGCCTGAACGCGATGTTCTGGCAGGCGTTCCACGTCGCGCCGCCTACATCGAACGACGCCCCGCCCTTCGACGAAAGGTAGCCGTCCATAAACCATTTCACGAATGTGTCGCCGATGTCCTTCAGGTCGTAGCCGCCCTTGCGGACGTAGGAGTCCATGATACACATGGCCATCGAACCATCGTCCGTCCAGTAGCCAGCCGGAAGGTTGAACACCGGGCACTTCACCATCTCCGTGATCCACGGGTGGCTGTCCTTGCCGCTGAACTGTATGGGGCTTCCGAAGGCGTCGCCCACGATGAGACCCCACAGCATTCCCTTTGCCTTGTTTCTGTCCATTTGCTTTCTCCTTTCAGTTTCAGATTTCCCGCGCCGCTGCTTCCAATGCCGCCGCATAGGCCGTCAGCTCCGCCTTGCGATGCGAGTCGGGCAGTTGTGCCACGAGTTGCACAAACCGGCAATTCTTCGCCGCCGCCCAGAGTTCTGCATCATCGACCTTGCCGAGGATGCTGCGAAGATCGTACTGGTTGGGATGCTTGGCGAGGGAGAGGTAGCCGCTCCTCGGATCGGCCACGTCGTGCCGTTGCCAGAACCAGCCCTTGAGCTTCCCGCAGGCGCGGAAATCGAAGCTCGCCCCGTTGTCCACAAACCAGAGATTGCGTCGGGATCAACCTTCACGTTGTCCCAGGTGAACGTGTCGATTCCGGCGATGAGCGGCTGGACAGGATAGGCGGCAACAGCCTGTGCGCGTATCTTCGCACGGAGCGTCGCGTCCGCGCTTTCCCACACTTCCATGATCGGTTTCAGCGCGTCGTCATAGACGGCAAGGCGGATTGTTTGACGCCCGCGTCCATCCTCTCGGCTTTCTTTTAGGGGTTGATCCTCCTGCGGTAGAGTTTCGCAGGGGCGTGGGCGCGACCTCCGAGGTCTTCCCACTCGCCCTCGCACACTTCCACAAGCGGCTCCTTCGTCGCCGTGAGCTGGCGACGGAAGCTCGGGATGTTGGCCGCGCTGACGGAACGGCGCGTGAGGTACTGGTAGACGTCGATGTAGTTGGAGAGCGTGAACTTCTCCGGCAGGAAGAAGAACACGAGCTTCTTCGTATCGAACGACAACATCCGCAGGAACGCCTGCGCAATGATCTGGGCGTGGTCGAACGCCAGCGGATTGTCCGCGACCGACAGGACCGTGCCGCCGCCGAGATCCTCCTCGCGATAGGTGCCAGACAGGCAGAACGCCGGCTTCCCGTCCTCGTAGAACGGGAGATAGAACCGTCCATGCCCGATGGTCGGCGACTTGAGGAGAAGCCACCTTGCCACCGCCGCATCGTCGCCGCCCTTGACATGGCAGCCCTGACCGCGCTTGTGGACGGAGACGAAGGCATTCGAGATGATCCACGCCCGCATGTCGCGGTCCGGCTTCGAGAACACGCCGACGGGAATGAGGCGGTCGGCCTCCAGGGCGGTCTCCTCGCGAAGCTCGCGCCGCGCCCCCTCGTCCACGGTCTCCGTCGGACGGATAAAGCCGCCCGGCAGCGCCCAGCATCCCGCGAACGGCCATTGCCCGCGCCTGATGAACAAAACCTCAAGGGCGAACTCCGGATTCTCTCGCCATTGCCCCTCGCCAAGTTCGCTGTAGGCCGGACGCACGGCGACGATGTCCGCCGTGACGCTCGGCTTCGGGTACTTGCCGAGCGTCTTGCGGTACGCCTCGATCCTCGCCACGTCCTCTTGTGTCTGCGTCATGATGGATTTGCCTTATTTGGGTTGACGCCGCATATTATATCATATTGCTTATTTAGCCACAAGGGGGTGTTTCAAGATTTTCCTCCCCCGTGTGCACCGAGATATTTATGCACACACCCCACATTTCCCGCTTGATTTTCGCATACGCATATATTTAATATACGCATGAAAAATGAACCGTCGAATCGGGCGTCACCGAGAGCGGATGCAAGACCGTCATCGGCCAGCGCTTCAAGCAGTCAGGAATGTTCTGGTCGCTGAAGGGAGTGAAGGCCCTGCTGCCGCTACGCACCCTCCACAAGTCCGACAGGCTCGAGGAGTTCTTCGCCTACCTCGTCAGAGACCTGAGGCAGGTCGACTGCGCGGCATGAGCCTTGCGTCCTTTGCGTTCTCTGCGGCTAAAACCCTTTGACTCTGCATAAATATCTCGTTGCACCCGGCGCAACAGAAAGGGCATTCTGTCTGCGGGGACGTATCTTTCCTCGCTCGGGAAGTTCCGCGCCTACGGCTATGCGCCCTTCGCCAGGCCCGCGTTCTGGAGCGCGCGGCGGGAGCGCGGCTTCGCCGTCGCCCTCCGTCAGCACGGCCACGCCAAGATCCCCGACCAGGTCACGATCCTCGGCGTGGACAACGACGAGCTGGTCTGCCAGATTGCCCGTCCCGAGCTCTCCTCGATCCGCCCCGACACCGAAGGCGAGGGATTCGCGGCCGCCAAGGCGCTCCATGCGCTGATGGACGGACGGGGCAAGCCCGGACGGCACACCATCCTCCTGAAGCCGCTGGGGATCGTCGAGCGCGCCTCCACACGCCCGCCGCCGCCCGCCGCGCATCTCGTGCAGACGGCGCTGGAGTTCATCGCCCAGAACGCCGTCAAGGGCATCACGTCCGACGACGTGGCCAAGCGGGTCGGCTGCTCGCGCCGCCTGCTGGAGCTGCGCTTCGCGGAGTTCCACTCCGAGTCCGTCCACGCCGCGCTCGTCCGCACGCGGCTCGCGGTCGTCCGCCGGGAGCTGACGCTGACCGACCGCAAGTTCATCCACATCGCGCGGGAATGCGGCTTCAAGAACGCCGCCGTGCTCAAGAACCTCTTCCGCAAGACCTACGGCATGAGCATGCGGGACTACCGCAAAAGCCACCGCGCCGCAGCGGAACAGTAGCCGCATTCAGGCTCAAGGAGGCCGCCGCCTCGCTTCCGGTTTACAGGCTGCCGACGGGGATGAGCGCCGTCCGCGCATCAATCGCGCCAAAGCCTGACGAGACAAGCACAACCGCTCCCATCCCGACTTCCGTCGTCACCGCTCCCCGGAAAGCGTTCATGTTCGGAAGAATGTCACGCGCCTTCACCGAAGCCGCCCGTTTAATCTCTATGGGGTGGATTTTCCCGTTCATTTCCAGCACGAGGTCAATTTCGCGCTGGCTGGCATCGCGATAGAACCAGAACTCTGCATTCGTCCCCGCATACCAATGGCTCTTGCAGATTTCCATGACCACATACGTCTCAAGCAGAGCCCCGCTCAGCGGCGACGTGATGGCCGCTTCCGAAGTCGTGATCCCCAGCAAATGCGAACACAGTCCCGTATCCGTAAAATAGAGCTTCGGCGTCTTCACCGCACGCTTGATCAAATTGTTGTAATAGGGGTAGAGGACATAGACAAGCCCCGAGATTTCCAGCAACGACAGCCACGTGCGCGCCGTTGGCGTGCTGATCCCCGTATCGCGGGCCAGGTCTGCATAGTTCAGCAATTGTCCTGTCCGAGCCGCACAGACGCGCATGAACGTGCGAAACAGCCCGATGTTCGTGACATCAACCATCTCTCGGATGTCTCGCTCGATATACGTCTCAATGTACGACTGGAAATAGCGCGAGACCCTCATCCGCGGCTCGCTGAAGCATTCTGGATAGCCTCCCTTGACCACGGCATCATACGTGCGGCGAACATCCCATCCCGCATTGCTTCCCTCCCAATGCTTTGCGTCAAGCGATGGAACAAACGGACGTTTTGACGGCCTCCCCTCTATTTCAGCCTTGGAAAGCCCCTGCAGACGAAGGATTCCAACACGTCCCGCAAGGCTCTCCTTCGCCCGCTTCATCATCTTGAACTGCTGAGAGCCTGTCATCAGGTACTGCCCCCGCGCGGAAGATCTGTCGAGCAGAATCTTCATCTCCGGGAAAAGTTCTGGCGCCCGCTGAATCTCGTCGATGCACAACGGGGCCGGATGAAGCTGCAGGAAAAGCTTGGGGTCGTTCTTCGCCTGTTCACAAAGCCCTTCATCGTCAAGGGAGAGGAACCGATAGCCCCCCAGTTCCCCGATGAGCTTCCTCAAAAGCCAGGTCTTGCCGACTTGCCGCGGACCGCACACGATCATCGCACGGAAAGTCTGGGCGGTTTCTTCCGCAAGCGGTTCTATTGTTCGCTGATACTGCATGCCAACTCCTCATGACAACGCGAAGTATAGCAAATAATCGTAAAACCATCAACCTGACAACCGTAAAACCAATCGCCCGCTAATCGTAAAGTCAGATGCGCACGTTCGGCGTGAGGTCGCAGTTGCGCACGACCTCCGCCATCGACCGCAGGAGCGGCTGGTCGGGGAAGGCCTGTCCCGCGTAGGTGTCCGTGCAGAGCCACATGCAGACCCCGAACCAGGGGCCGAGCATGCGGTGCTTCTTGCAGTAGGGCCCGTTCGAGAGGAAGAGAAACGGGATCTTCAGCTCGCGCTTCAGCGCACGGATCGTCTGGAAGTTCGCGTCCAGTTCCGCCTCCGAGCCCGAATAGGTGACGAACTTGGCGATGTCCGCACCCCGGCGCTGGTGCTCCAGCGCCAGCTCGACGACTTCCGCTTCCGGCAGGAACTTGCAGACATGCGAACTCATGACCACCTCGACGCCCAGCGCATGGAACTCGTCAATCGTCCGTCGCTGGCGTTCAATCGCCCGCGCGTCGCGCGTCAGCTCGAACGGGTCAGGCGCGAACAGGTCGCCGGGGACGTCCACCATCGTCGCGCCGCAGCGGAACGGTAGGCCCGTCGGAACCGAAGATCTGGCGGCGGACGCATTCGTTCGGAATGCGGAACATCAGGTCGCCTCGGCAGAAGCTCCCCATCGTGACGATGCCGCAATAAGCAGTCTGATCCCGGATCGCACCTTCATCGTCCCTTTCCTGCTTCCACTGACCTGATCACGGGCCCACGAAATGATGGTTCGCGCCGACAAACGCGCCGGCCGTATAGGCAATGTCGACGAAGCCCCTCGACGGGAGCGCGACAACGCCGATTTGCGCCGATGCGTTCGCCGGACATCGGTAGTCGAACGCGGCAATCGCCCGTCCTGTTGCGCGTTCGCTGAAAACGGCCCGTCCCGCGACCGGATGCCGTGCGGCATTGACCGCACGCGCCGACAATCTGCGCGGCGTCAAACGCCTTCGGGTCGAGCGCCTTCGGGTCTTCGTCGCCGTAGCCCCACTCGCGGTCGGTGTAGGTGTTGAGTCCCCAGTGGACGATGCCGTAGACGTCGGGGCCGTCGTTCAGGCGGTCCAGCAGGGCCTTGCGCGGCACGGGACGCGCGGCGGTGGCGCCGACACCGGGCAGCTTGACGTCGAGCCGTCCGAGCGTCGGCCGCTGTGCGGCCACGCGCCCGTCGACCGTGACGGTCAGCCCTTCGCCGCGCTGCCAGCGCACCGACACGGCGTGGCCCCGGTAGCGCACATCTTCCAGGACGAACCAGTCCCATGCCTGCGGACAGAGCGGATCGACCGCAAACCCGCGCGCGCCGTCCGGCACGAGGCCGACAAGCCCGGAGATCACGAGGTCGCAGAACGTCGAATGGTTGTAGTCCTTGCCGCGCTCCTTCGGGAAGCGGTCGCGCATCGCCGACGTGTCGAGGATGATCTTGCGCGCAATCCATTCCGACTTGTCGGGATGCAGGTTCTCGTCGATCCACGGCACGACGCGGAAATCGCCCTCCGTCCGCCAGTCCTGCGTCCGCTTTTGCTGCGCGGCGTACTGCCACAGGAGAAAGCCGAAGCGTTCACGTTCCGCCGCTGAACCTCCGCCGCGCGTATGCAGGTCGTTCGCAAACGCCGTCAGCGCGACAGACGTCGCATACGGCCAGCTCGGCCCATTCCACTTGCATTCGTGACCCTTGTAGTCAATGACGAAACCAGGCGCACGGCGTTCGGGGAACGTCAGCCCGAAACGCGCGGCGAAGCCCTGCGGATCGGCGAGCTGCCCCCAGTCGGGCTTGCGTCCGTCCGTCGGCACGCCGAAATACCACGGCGCGTAGCCGTGCAGTTCGCGCACCGTGCCGCGCGCGCCGTCCTTCGGGCGCGTGGTGAAGAAGCCGACGTCGGGATTCCAGCAGTTCGCCAGAAGCGACTGGCGGACGCCCTCCGCCTTGGCGTCAAAGCGTTCGGCGAGATCCGTGCGTCCGCTCCGGCGCGCCACGGCGGCGATGGTACGCGCCTCGCGCCACATCGCGGACAGGAACAGCGGCTTGTAGCCGTTGCCGCCGAGCGAGTACTCGGTTCCCTCGCGGTTGTCGATGGAGAGGAAACCGCCCTTTCCATCACCGCCCATCGGCCAGCCGCCGTCGCGCGTAAAGCCTTTCTCCCATCGCTCCCAGTACCGCACCGCGTCATCCAGAAGCTCCACCGGCAAGGTGTCGCGCCCCGTCACCTCGGCCAGCAGCTCCGTTCCCGTGAAGAGCCAGCTCGCGTAGTCCCAGCGGTGCGTCGCCAACGGGTCGGCGAGCCAAAAGCGCGCGTTGTCCGCCAAGATCTGCGCATCGTGCAGCCACCGGCCCTCGCGCAGGTGATGCCCCGCCGGACAGACGATCGTGTTGTCCGCGCCGCTCCAGGACACTTTCGGCAGAAACTCCGTCACGCGCCAGTCGCCGTCACCGCCCTTGCGCAGATGCTTGCGGAACGTCCACCAGCGGAAGTAGTAGGTGCGCTCGATGTCCTTGTCGGGACAGGCGAAGCGCGGCACGTTCTGGAGCAGGAACGCCTCCGCCGCCGCGTTCGGGATCGCGTTCGTGTAGAGTTCCACATCATCCGCGTTGAAACGGCGCACGTAGTCCGACAGTCGGCTGACCGTCTCGTCCGGCGCCCGGGCGGGAGCTTCCAGATCCAGTCCCTCGTGCAAGGCGAGACCGACATATTCGGGCGCGCCGTTGCGGCCGTTGTACCAGAGCATCCAGCGGTTGTTCTTTTCGTCGCGGACGACGGACGGCTTGTAGCACGCGCTCGCGTTCCACGTGCCGAGGTCGGGCGCGACTATCGGGTTCTGCGGCAGGCGCTTCCAGCCCGTCAGGCCGTCCGCCGAAATCGCGCAGCCGATGCGCGCCGTGTCGATGTCGGAATAGCCGATGTAGAACATCGCCCAGCGGCCGTCCGGCAGCGGATGCACCTCGCACGCGCCGACGCGGTCGCGATCCCACGACTCTTCGGGGCCTTTCGTGAAGAACGGGTTCTTCTCCCATTTCCTCCACGTCAGGCCGTCTTCGGATTCGGCGTAGCAGAGAACGTTCGGCTCGTGCTGTTCGCCGCCCGCATACCACATGCGCCACACGCCGCGCGCCTCATCCCAACGCACATAGGGATTCATCGTCGAGGGCGTCTCGTGCGGATGCTCCGGCACAAGCACCGGCTCGCGCCGCACGCGCGTAAAGTGGACGCCGTCCGTCGACGTCGCGTAGCCGATGCGCGACCAGCCCTTCGACTGGCCCGTGTACCACATGTGCCAGACGCCGTCCCTGTAGACGGTGCAGCTGCGGTTGAGGTCGTCCTCCCAGCCGCTCGCCGGATTCGCCTTCAGGCAGATTTCCGGCTCCTGCGTCCACGAAAGGCCGTCCTCGCTCCGCACGAGCGCAATCGCCTTCTTCGGACGCCACGAGAAATACATCGTGTAGGGCGCGGGGCCGTTCGTGACGACGTTCACGTCGAAGCACGTGCCGAGTCTCCTGTTGCCGAGGACGGGATTGCCCGCAAACGGTTCCCAGTTGCCGGCGACAGCCAGCCCTGCGGCGGCCAGCGCCGCCGCGCAGATCAGTCTCTTCATTTGGTCTCCTTGTCACATTTCTTGCCGAACGCGAACGCAAGCGGCGTGGTCTTCTTTCCGTTGAACGTCCCGACGAGCGCAAACTTCGTCGGCGCATCCGCGCCGACCTGCTCGCAGCGCACCATGCCCGTAAACGTGAGCTTGCCGCGCGGCGGAATCACCAGCGGCTTCTCCAGGTCGTCACAGGCCAGCGGGCCTTCCACGACGCGCACCGTGCCCGTCTGGACGACGTCGGAGAGATTCCAGCACTCGAACGAGAGGCGTCCGACGGCGTTCGTGAGCGTGAGCGGCACGTCACACCGGTCGCCGCGCGTCTGGTGCCAGAAGTCATCACGATTGGCATCGACGCGCATCACGATGGAGAGATCCGCATCGTCCGCACGCCACGGGACATCTGAACGTCCAGGATCGACGGCCGGATACACCGTCTTGTCCTCCAGCGTCTCGTAGCGAAGTCCCGAAACGTACTGCGGATACCGCTGTGCCGTCAGGCGCAGACGGCCTTTCGTCGCCGCGAGGGAGGAGACGGAGCCGCACATGTCGACGTTGCGGTAGGTTCCGTCTGCCGCCGGGATGGACGTCGTGCGCTCCTCCAATGTCGGTTCGCGGAACCCGTTCTGCCCATGGTATTCGCTGTCAACCTCGGTGCAGCTCCAGTAGGCGAGCGTGTACGTGCCGTCGGGCATTCGATAGAGGTAGGTCAGCACACCCGTCACCTCGCGCGGCACGTTGAAGCTGCCGACACACGTCCCCGTGCCGAGTTCCCGCGCCATCGTCGCGAACGCGGCATAGCCCGGCTTGACCAGGCCGTCCCGCCGCAGTCCGAACGACCAATCCTTCGCCCCATTGTACTCGTTGAACGGCGAAAACGTCCACGAGAACGTGTGCTTGACGCCGAGCATCCGGTTCAGCAGCTGGTTCTTGACGAGATACTCGGCGACGGCCAGTTCCTGTCCCTCCGAATGCCGCGAAAACCGCGCCCAGCGTCCGACGCCCGGCTCCCGTCCGAATCCCTCGGTGTAGGCCCCCTGCTCGGTGATCCACAGTTCGCGCTCCCACAGCCCGTGGCGTCCGTCGCGCTGGCGCATGTAGGCCAGTGACGCGGGGAACTGCGCCGACGAGCCGTAGTAGTGGTAGTTGACGAAGTCCGTGTACCGCGCGACGCCGTTGTCCCAAAGCCCGTTCACGTAGAAGTCGCGGCGCATACCCGTGATGGCCGGATTCCCCAGCCGGACGGTTGAATTGCCCAGCCGAAGGCCGTACAGCGCCGCCTTGAGTTCGGACGCCACGCCCCACGGCGGTGCGCCCCGCGCGTCGCACTCGTTCTGGAATTCGACGGCCGCGATGCCCGTGCCGATCTGCTCGCCCATCAGCCGCCAGCAGCGGCTCACTTCGGCGAGGTCACGGCTGCCGGGCGTCGACAGCGGATGCCCCGTGATGACGGCGCACACGCGAATGCCGCGCTTCGTCAGAGTCTGCGCGATCTCCAGACGACGGCTCTCTTCGCAGTTGAAGTCGATGGAACCATCCTTCTTCAGCATGTGATCCATCCACGCCCCGTGCCGCACCCATGCGGCCCCCATCCACGTCAGCAAGTCCGTTGCGAACGCCACGGTGTCGCCGCCGTACCACGGACAGTCCAGCTCGGCATCGACCAGGGGCCCACCGCATGTCGCGAACCCCCTTTCAGGATCGATGACGCGCGTCGCCGGATCGTCCAGCACGGCAAAGGAAACCTTGTGGCCGTTGTCGAAGCGCAACCAGTAGTAGCCGCGCGGCAATGCGGCAAGCGTCAGGGCCTCCCCCTTCGGCCATGCGCCCTTCGAGAGCTCACGCCCGTACCAGTCGGTCAGCGCGTAGGCCGTGCCGTCCGCCACGGCCTGTTCGCACGCGCGGACGAATCGCGGCTTTGCGCCGACGAAGAACACGCCGCCGGGCCCTTCGGGGAGGATGCGCACCGTCAGCTGTCCGCCCGTCACCCGCACGCCGCTCGGTGCGCGCACACGCCCCGCCACCGTCACGTTTCCAACGGCGTCCAGGGCGTCCGCAAAGACATTTTCGCGCCCCGTGAAGGTGAACGTCACGCCTTTCCCTTCGGCACGGAACGTGACGTCGTTCGCGCGGCACGTGACCCCGCCCGCAAACGTGAGGTGCGCACGGGCGCGGATCAGGCCGTCGTTCGCGCCGCGTCCGGCGGACACGACACGCCCCCACAGCACGACCGGACGCGTCGCCGTCGTCTCCAGCCACGCGACATCGGCGGGGCGGTCGCCCTGCAGCAGCGCGATCTTGCCGTGGACGTTCGCCGACTGGCGCGAGCCGTTGAAGCTGTAAGGCTCAAGCAGGATGCGCGCGTTCGTGCCCTTTGAATTATCCACGACGATCCGCGTCGCCGCGCCGCCCATCGGATTGCACGGCGCCATGCCCCCGTGCCAGCGCGGCTGACGGAAGGCGAGCTGCCCCGCCTCGATGCGGAACGTCCCCGCAAACGCGCCGTTCGCGCCGCTCAGCGTGAAGGAGTCTTTTGCGCGCACGCGAAGCGTGCCCTTGCCGACCAGCGGCGCGGCGAGTTCGGCCTCGCCCTCGGCCCGCACGACGACATCGCCCGCAATCTCCACGGGATTGCCGCGATGGATCTGCCGCGCCGATCCGGCGAGCGTCAGGCCGCCCAGCTTGAAGTTCGTCAGGTCATTGACGAATGTGCGGGGCTGCGTTCCGTCCGTCGTGAAGGACAGGCAGTCGCCGTCCTGCGGAAGCGTTCCGCCCCAGTTCGCCGCGTTCGCGTAGCGGCCGTCATTGCCGCCGCCCGTCCAGACGAGCGTCCGCGCGACGACGGGAAGCGCCCAAAGAGCCGAAAGCAGCCCCGCCACCATCAGCCGACCGAAAATCGAGATCCTTTCCATGAATCAACCTCCTTACCGAACGATGAGCATGAGAGGCGCGTAGACGTCCAGCACGACGGCATTGCCCTCAACCGACACGCGCGCCCGAAACGGCTTCTGTGGCTTCGGGTCAGCCACGGCGGCGGCCACGACCGCCTCGCTGCCCGCGCCCAGCGAGCCAAAGGTGAAGAGCGTATGACGTCCGTAGGCCATCCCCGACGTGTCTACGACCAGATTACCGTCCAGCGTCAGGACGCCCGAAACGTCGAGCCGTCCGGCCCAGCGTCCGCCCGCCAGCCGCACAGAATAGTCGCCCTCGGCCGTCGCCGCGCCCCGGAACGTGCCGTCCGTCCACGTCAGCGTGCCGCCGCCCGTGAACGCGCCGCTAAAGCCCGATTCGACAGGCTCTGCCAAGGTCAGGGCTCCGCCGCCCAGATCGACCGTCCCCGTGCCCGCGAGGCCGCCGACCGTTTCGCGCGCCGAGCGCAGCGCGAGCCGTCCGTATTCGCCGACGGAGACCAGCGCCGTGTCGTCCAGCGTATCCGTATCCATCACATCTGTCGTTTCGGCGTTCCCGACGGTCAGCGTGCCGTTGACGGCCAGCGTCGAGCCGCCACCGACGAAACTCGTCGCGTCCACCGTCAGCGCGCCCGTAAAGCCGGCGGTGTCCGCCGCGAAGAGGCGGGAACCGTTCAGCGTGAGCGTGCCGTCGCCCGACAGCGACGCCACCGACTCCTGATGATCCGTCAGGCTGAACGAGCCGGGCGCAGAAACGGCGAGCGCAAAGTCCGCGTTCTGGAACTGCGGCCCCTGCCACGTCTTCACGCCCTCGGACACATTCAGCGGCAGGATGCAGTCCTCGAAATAGCGTCCGACGGACTCGTACATCTGCATGTAGTAGTTTCGGTCCGAGGGGCTGGCCTCGCCGATCTTCTCGTCCGGCCACGCGCCCGTCACCTGTTCCCAGACGATTTCGTCGCCGACCCGGCGGCCGACCTCAAGCGTCCAGCCGGACGGACAGGAAGACTTCACGGTGCCGCCCGCCGCCATCTGGTAGCCGTTGAACGCGACCTCGCGCGTCATGTCGATGACGTTCGTCGCCGGATGATTCCCCACGACAAAGTCCGCCGGACGCCAGAACGAATCCATGTCGCCATCGATCATCGCCTGTGCGCTGCGGTCGAAACCTTCGTCCTCGGTCGCTTTCGGCCCCGGCAGGCTGTTCGGCGACGAAGCCGTCGTCCCGGCGGGCCAGGCCACCGGATGACCGCCCATCGTCAGCCGGAACTCCGCGATGCGCAAAAGCCCGACGTACTGCGAGCTGCCGACCGTGCTGTTCGTGACAACGAGACGCAGGTAACGGCCGGAAACGCCCGGCGCCGTCTTCCACGCCGGACGGTTGAAGTCCGCCGTGCGGGCAGACGAAGCGAACGTCCCGTGGCTGATCGTCAGCGCGCGGTTCTGGAAGAGCGCGTCGCTCAAGTCGTCGGCCGTGCCCGTTGTCGCGTCGTAGCAGAGCGCCAGCGCGCCCTTCTCGCCGTCGCGCGCCACATAGCACGGACGCTTTCCGCCGCCCTTGGTCATCGTCAGGACGGCATCCGCCGAAGCCGAATTCGTGACGACGACATCCATCGGCTTCCCGACCGCGTCATGCGCGTAAAGCGCCTTGATCTTCGTCGCGCCGCCCGCCACGTCCACCCGGCCTTGCTGGATGATGCTGACGTCGCCGATCAGGCTGGACGGAGAGGATACCCCCCCCCCCCCCCCTTGCAGCATCAGGCCGCCGAGGCCACCCATGTAAATGGTCTGGAAGTAGTCGAAGCCGTTCAGTTCCGAGGCGAGAAGCGCCGTGCCCGTGCGCGCGGCCACATAGTGGTAGGTCGTCTCCGAATCCATCGGCACCTGACCGTCGAACTTGACGATGGACGCCAGCGAATCGCCGAACACCGCCACCTGGCCCTTCATCCGCGAACAGTTCTTGACGACCACGTTCGTGCCGACGCCCTCCGCATAGAATCGCAGCGGCGAGCCCGTCACATCCGTCGAGGCCGGAATGACGATCGCCGTGCCGACCACGTTGCCGAAATAACCGCCGTTGCCGACAAGCGTCGCGCCACCGGCCGCCGCGAAGTCCCTGAAGCGGAAACGCCCGCCGGTGGCCTTGAGCGTGGAGTCCGCCGTCAGGGCCTCGCCGCCCGTGAACGTCAGTCCCCCGTCGCCCGTCTTCTCGACCGTGCCCTGCCCCGTGATCTTTCCCGTGTACTCGGCTTCGGCGCCGTTCGCGATGTCGAACTCCAGCGTCCCGCCCGACAGGTTGAAATCCGTCGCAAGCGTGTGTTCAGAGACTTTGACCGTCGCGCCCTGTGGAACCTCCACCGGCACGGCAAACACCACGCCTCCCGTCACGACAGACAGAGCGGCAAGACAACGTTTGAGCATGTAGAGTAGAGACCCACGCCTCGGCTTCGCCGATGCGACTTCCCCCTCATCAAACCGGACGTGCGGATTTCCCGC
>CAKUGW010000025.1 GCA_934654805.1 uncultured Kiritimatiellota bacterium | reverse complement strand
GGGAAATCCGCACGTCCGGTTTGATGAGGGGGAAGTCGCATCGGCGAAGCCGAGGCGTGGGTCTCTACTCTACAAGATTCTGCTGTTGGCCGGCGAGGAGTCCGGCATGATCTACCGCGAGAAGATCGCGGCGAAGATTCGCGCGCGGTGTCCCGACGCGGAAATCCGTGGCTATGGCGACTACGGCTTCAAGACGGGCGACCTCGCCGTCATGGGCATCGTGCAGGTGCTGAAGAAGCTGCGCTACTTCCTTGGCGTGAAGAAGACGATGGAGCGCGCGATTGACGATTGGCGGCCGGATGTCGTCTGCACGGTCGACTATCCGGGGCTCAACCTCAAGCTCGCCGCGTATGCGAAGGCGCGTGGCATCCGCGCCGTGCACGTGGTCTGCCCGCAGGTCTGGGCGTGGCATCAGAGCCGCATCCCGAAGATCGAGCGGTCGCTCGACAAGATCTGCTGCTTCTTTCCGTTCGAGCCGCAGATCTTCCGCCCTGGCCTCGGCGTGTTCGTCGGGCATCCGTTGGTGGAGGAGATGTGGGAAGAAGGAAGAAGGAAAAGGGAAGAAGGAAGAAGGAAGGAAGCGGGAAAAGGGAAAGGGGATGGGGGGCCGCTGCTGGCGCTCCTGCCGGGGAGTCGGCTGGGGGAGATCCGCCACCACCTGCCGAAGCTGATGCAGGCCATCATGCAGTTGCGGAAGGAAATGCCGACTCTGCGCGTCGTCATTCCGGCGGCGAACGAGAAGGCGCAGCGGGCGATTGTGGCGCTTGGTGGGGCGCATCCGCCGTTCGAGATCCAGGCAGGCGGGGCGCGCGAGCTGCTGCGCCGGGCGGACGCGGCGGTCGTCGCGAGCGGCACGGCGACGCTGGAGGCGGCCCTTGCGCGGTGCCCGACGGTGCTCGTCTATCACGTCGATCTCCTGTTCGAGATCATCTGCCGCATCACCCTCAAGGGCGTGAAGCACATCGGACTCATCAACATCGTCTGCGAGAAGACGGGGCACGACTGCCCGATGCCCGAACTGATCCAGCAGGACTTCACCGTGCCGAAGATGCTTTCGTATCTGCGCCCGTGGCTGACGGATCCGTCGGCGAACGCCGCCGCGCGCGGCGCGCTGGAGAAGGCCGTCGGCCTGCTCAAGACGGACGGCGACGCCGTCGCGAAGATCGTCAGCGCCTTAGGGATCGATTGAGCGGGCGAAGCTGCGGCCGACCCACGCCTTCGCGTGCCAGCGGCGGCAGAGGAAGATGCCGCGCAGGTTCTCGTCGAGCGCGAAGGCGACCCACGCGCCGACGATGCCCCAGCCGAACGGGATCGCGAAGAGCCAGCCGAGCCCGACCGCGACGCCCCACTGGAACGTCACCCCCACGAGCAGCGGATAGACCGCGTCGCCCGTCGCGCGCAGCGTGCCGCAGGCGAAGATGTTCCGCACGCGCCCGATCTCCAGCACACAGTCGACCCAGAGGATGATGACGCCGAGGCGGATCACCTCCGCGTTCTTCGTGAGCGCGGCGAAGAGCCACGGCCCGCCGGGCGCGAGGAGGACGCTGCACGTCAGCGTGATCGCCATGCTGCGCCGCAGGAAGAAGTTCCCCATCAGGTAGGCCGGCGTGTAGCGCGAGCGTCCGACGAGATGCCCGACGAGGATGTCGCCGCCTTGCGTGACGCTCACGCAGAAGAGGTAGACGAACATGATGCAGTTCACCGCGTAGGTGCGCACGACCAGCGCGTCCGTGCTGATCTTGTTCACGAAATAGGTGATCGTGACCTGCGAGAGGCAGTACGACAGCTCCTCGCCCATCGCCGGGAAGCCGATCTTGAAGACGTTGCGCAGCTCGCCCCAGGGGAACGGGCGGAACCAGGCGAGCGGGAACTTCGGGATGTGCGTCCTGAAGTGGATCGCCGCGATCAGGACGCAGGCGACGATGCGGCTCGCGGCCGTCGCCCACGCCGCGCCCGCGACGCCCATCTCCGGGCAGCCCCAGTGTCCGAAGATGAGCGCGTAGTCGCCGAGCGCGTTCACGGCGTTCGCGATCGCCACGACGGCCATCGGGGCCTTCACGCGGTCGACGCTGCGCAGGGACGCGCTGAACGCGAACGCGAGCGACTGGAAGAACGAGAGCGCGCCCGTGATCCGCAGGTAGTCGGCGCCGTCGGCGACCAGTTCCTCCCGCAGGCCCATGAGGCGCACGATCTCCTCGGCGCGGAAGTAGAGCGCCGCGCTCACGACGAGGCCGACGGCGGCGTTCAGGATCAGGGCGAGGCCGACGACCTGCACGAGCCGCTTGCGCAGCCCCGCGCCGTGGTACTGGGCGCAGACGATCGCCGCGCCCGTCGAGACGAACTGGTAGACGAGGAAGACGAGCGCGATGATCTGGTTGTCGAGGCCGACGGCCGCGACCGCGTTGTCGCTGTAGCGCGAGAGCATCAGCGTGTCGACGAAGCCGACGAGCATGACGAGGGCGATCTCCATGAAGATGGGGACCGTCAGCCTCTTCAGTTGTGTCTTCAGCGATTCCATAGCGGGCGCGTATTATACCAAATCGGTCCGCCGTCGGACGGGGGCGGGCACGGCGGATGCGGATATGGTATAATAAACGGACTTTTTCATCAGAAGACGAAAGGATCGAGTCATGAATGTACGTCTGCTGGCCGTGTCGTGGGGCCTGTCCCTCGTGGCGGCCGCCGCCTGCGCGAACCAGGCCGAGATCGCGAAGTGGGATCCGAACATGGCCCAGAAGGCGGCCGTCGTCACGAACGGCGTCAAGTGGATCGACGGCAGGTACCTGCCGCTCGAAGGGCGCGCCTTTGCCGATACGGAGCATTACTATGACCGGCTGCCCGCGAACGTGACGACGAACGTCAACGGCGGCGTCCGCTCGATGAAGCACCACACGTCCGGCATGCTCTTCCGCTTCGTGACGGACTCGAAGCGTCTCGACTTCCGCTGGGTGCCCTACAACAAGGGCCTGTCGATGGACCATATGCCCTCGACGGGCGTCTCCGGCATCGACGTCTACCGCTGGGACGCGGCGAAGGGCCGCTGGCTCTATGTGCGGACGGGCCGCATCTGGGACGCGCAGAAGGGCGGCTCGCTGTCGATGGGCTGGACGCCCGGCACGCCGTGCCTCGTCAACCTGCCGCTCTACAACGGCGTGAAGAGCTTCGAGATGGGCATCGACCCTGCGGCGAAGGTCGAGACGTTCGCGCACACGAGCGGCGTCGAGAAGCCCGTCGTCTTCTACGGCACGTCGATCACGCACGGCGGGTGCTGCTCGCGTCCGGGCCTCGGCTTCGTGAACTGGGTCGGGCGCGACCTCGACGTGCCGGTCGTCGGCCTCGGCTTCTCGGGCTCGGGCCTGATGGAGCTCGAGATGAGCGAGCACCTCGCCCGCATCGACGCGAGCTGCTACGTCCTGGACTGCCTCTGGAACATGGACCTCTCCGAGAAGGAGCGTCCCGGGCGCGCGGTCGAGACGAACTACGAGCCGTTCATCCGCAACCTCCGCGCGAAGCGCCCCGGCGTGCCGATCGTCATGGCCGAGCAGTGCGACGTGTTCATGGGCGCGCCGAACGCGAAGGACCGGTTCATGCGCAAGCTCTACGAGAAGCTGATTGCCGAGGGCTGGCAGAACCTCCACTACCTGCCGAAGGACGAGATGTACACGGGCGACGGCGAAGGGACGGTGGACGGTTGCCATCCGAACGACCTCGGCATGCAGTCGATGGCGAAGGCCTTCGGGAAGGCCGTCCGCAAGGCCCTGGGGCTTTGACGCAAATATGGTATACTACACCTCTTCATACGCAAAGACAGAGACATCTTGACAGTTTAAGGAGAACGCATGGCTAACTTCTACAAGGACAACCCGGACATCCAGAACGTCATCGACGTGCTCGACCTCACCGAGGTCGCGGCGCTGCTGGAGGAGGACTTCAAGTTCGCGAAGGACTATCCCTTCGCGCCGAAGGACGCGGCGGACGCGCTCGACAACTACAAACGCGCGCTCGACCTCTGCGGCGATATCATGGCGAACCGCATCGCGCCCCTCGCGGAGGAGACCGACCAGGTCGGCAACACGCTGAACGCGGACGGCTCGGTGACGCGCGCGCCCGGCATGAAGCTCGCGCTGGAGCTCTTCGGCAAGACGGGCCTCATGGGCGTCACGATCCCCTACTGCCTCGGCGGCCTCAACATGCCCTGCACGATCCTCACGGCGTGCAACGACATCGTCTCGCGCGGCGACGCGGGCCTCATGAACCTCTTCGGCCTTCAGGGCATCGCCGAGACGATCAACCAGTTCGGCGACGAGGAGCTGAAGAAGCAGTACGTGCCGAAGCTCGTCACGGGCGAGATGACGGGCGCGATGGTCCTCACCGAGCCGGACGCGGGCAGCGACCTCCAGAGCGTCAAGACGACGGCGCACCAGGACGCGGACGGCAACTGGTTCGTGAACGGCGTCAAGCGCTTCATCACGAACGGCTGCGGCGAAGTGCTGCTCGTCCTCGCGCGCACGGAGCCCGAGTTCTCCGACGGACGCGGCCTCAGCTGCCTCCTCGTCGAGAACGGCCCGTGGGTCAAGGTGCGGCGTCTCGAGAACAAGCTCGGCATCCACGGCTCGCCGACGTGCGAGATGGTCTTCACGGAAGCCCCGGCGAAGCTGATCGGCCTGCGCAAACGCGGGCTCATCACCTACGTCATGGCCCTCATGAACGGCGCGCGCATGGGCATCGCCGCGCAGGGCACGGGCATCGGCGAGGCGGCCTACCGCGCCGCGCGCGACTACGCCGCGAGCCGCAAGCAGTTCGGCGTCACGATCGACAGTTTCCCCGCGCTCCGCGAGATCATGGCCACGATGAGCGTCGAGCTTCAGGCGAGCCGCCTCCTCACCTACTACTCGGCGAAGAACGTCGACCTGGAGGCCGGGCTGGACCGCAAGTTCAGCGCGCTCAAGGGCACGCCGGAGGCGATGGACGTCCGCAAGCGCCTGAAGAAGGTCGCCGCGTTCAACAAGATGCTGACGCCGATGGCGAAGTACTACGGCTCGGAGATGTCGATGCGCAACGCGATGAGCGCAATCTCCGTCCTGGGCGGCTCCGGCTACATGAAGGACTACCCGTGCGAGCGCTACCTGCGCGACAGCCGCATCACGACGATCTACGAGGGCACCTCGCAGCTGCAGGTCGTCGCGGCGGTCGCGGGCGTGACGGGCGGGCTCGTCCACGACGTCCTCGACGACATCCTCAGCGCGGGCTGGAGCCCGGCGCATCCGCGCATGACGCAGCTCCTCGCGGAGCTCGATGCGGCGGTCGCCTACGTGAAGGGCCGCGAAGACGCGAAGGCGTACCACGACCTCTCGGCGCGCAAGCTCGTGGACGCGGGCATTGCGCTCGTCGTCGCCGCGCTCTTCGTCAAGGCGGCGGAGAAGCTCGACTACAAGAAGGCGGCGCTCGACCACTGGCTCAACGTCGAGTTCCCGCGCGTCCGCGCCCTGCTTGCGCAGGTGACGGGCGGCTACGCGGGCTCGGTCGACGCCTTCGAGACGCTCGCCCCGGCCGTCCCGGTCGTGGACTGACGGGAGGCGGCGCACCGCTTTTTTATGGACGGAGTTGGCATCGTCGAACTGAAGAAGCGCAAGCTGACGCTCCCGGAAGGGGGGCTGCGGCTCGCGTCTGGCGGCGTTCTCAAGGAAATCGAGGTCGCGTACGAGGAATGCGGCGCGCCGCTGGCGGCGGACAACGTCATCTACATCTGTCACGCGCTGACAGGCGACGCGCACGTCGCGGGCGTCAAGCCGGGCGAGACGAAGCCGAGCGGCTGGTGGGAGGGCATGGTCGGCCCCGGGCGGGCGATCGACACGAACCGCTACCACGTCATCTGCGCGAACGTCCTCGGCGGCTGTTCGGGCACGACGGGGCCGATGTCGATCAACCCCGACACGGGCAAGCCCTACGGCTCGTCCTTCCCGCAGCACTCGTTCGACGATGCGGTGGACGTCTTTCGGATGCTGCTGAAGGAACTGGGCGTCACGCACCTGAAGGCTCTCATCGGCGGCAGCTACGGCGGCCTGCAGGTCGTGAACTGGATGACGCGCTTCCCGGACGACATGGATCAGGCCTGCCTCATCGCGACGTCGGCGAACCTCAACACGCAGGCGATTGCCTTCAGCGTGATGAGCCGCACCTCCATCACGGACGACCCGAAGTGGAACGGCGGCGACTACTACCTCGAAGGGGACGGCAAGGGCCCGCGCGCAGGGCTCGCCGCCGCGCGGCAGCTCGCGCACATCACCTACCTCTCGCGCGAGCTCCTGCAGAAGAAGTTCCAGCGCAACCTGCAGGCGAACTTCGTCGACGCGCCGGAGGCCGAGCGCGCCGAGCGCGACCGCCTCTTCAAGACGTATTTCCAGATCGAGAGCTACCTCGACTACCAGGCGATGAAGTTCGTGCGCCGCTTCGACGCGAACTCCTACCTGCACATCACGCGGTCAATGGATCTCGCCGACCCGTGCCGCGCCTACGGCTCGCTCGACGCGGCGTTCGCGCGCGTCAAGGCGCGGACGCTCGTCTGCTCCTACGAGAACGACATCCTCTTCCCCGCGTGGCAGTCGAAGGAGATCGTCCGCGCGCTCATGAAGGCGAACCGCCCCGTCTCGTACTGCCACCTCGAAAGCGGCACGGGCCACGACTCGTTCCTCACGGACATCGAGCACCTCTCGAAGGTCGTCGGCGGCTTCCTGACGGAACGTCCCGTCAAGGTGATGAAGTGGCAGGAGCGCCTGCACCGGAGCGTCCTCAAGATGGTGAAGCCGAACGCGCACGTCGTCGACATCGGCTGCGGCGACGGCACGCTCCTCGACGTGCTGCGCGCGAAGAAGAACGTGCGGGGCGACGGCGTGGAGATCGACGTCGAGCGCTACGAGGAGGCGATTGCGGACGGCCACGACATCCTCTGGGAGGACGTGGACGAGGGCCTTTCGCTCGTGCCGGACGGCCACTACGACACGGCGGTCGTCTCGGACACGCTGCAGGAGGTGAAGAACCCGCGCGGGCTCCTGCACGAGGCCCTGCGCATCGCGGACGAGGCGATTGTCACGTTCCCGAACTTCGCGGCGTACCGCATCCGCCTGACGCTCGCGTTCACGGGGCGTCTGCCCGTCTCGAAGCAGCTGCCGTTCCAGTGGTACGACACGCCGAACATCCACTGCATCACGCTGAAGGACTTCCGCGCGCTCTGCGAGAAGGAGGGCATCGCGGTCGTCGAGGTCCAGGCCGAGTCGCGCCACCTCCTCGGCAAGGTTTTGATGGCGCTCGGGCTGAAGAACCTCGGCGCGTCGCGCATCATCGCGCGCATCGCCAAGGCGGACGCCACCGCCCGGAAAGGAACGTCTGGGGGTTGACGTGTTCACCCGTTTGGGTGTATAATACGAGCCAAAATTATGTGGGGTAGAATGTCTTCATACGTCCGAACGCCGCTTCTTCTCGTGTGCATGAGCTTGCTCGCGGGGGGCTGTGAGACGATTGTCGACGCGTTTCGCGAACGCGAAGCGGTCGATTCGTCGGTCGTCGCCACGTGGTGGGACGGGCCGCGCATCCGTCCGGGCGTACAGCTGACGATTCAGGTCGGCACGGTCGCGGCCCCGCCGACGACGATGGAGGTTCTGGTCGACCAGAACGGCGACATCACGCTGCCGCTGCTCCTGCAGGAGCCGGTCGCGTGCGACGGGCTGACGCTGGAGTCGCTGAAGCAGAAGCTCGTGAAGGTCTACTCGAAGTACCTGCGCCAGCCGATGATCACGGTGACGTTCTCGCCGTACGACGGCAAGGGCGTCTCGCCGTGGGGGACGGTGACGGTCTTGGGCGAGGTGCTGAACCCCGGCCCTGTGAACATGCCGGCGACGATGGATTTGACGGTCACGAAGGTCTTGCAGGCGGCGGGCGGGTGCCGGCCGTTTGCCGACAAGTCGAACATCCGCGTGACGCGGTGCGACAGGGACGGGAACCAGACGCGCACGTACGTGAGCATCAGCGAGATCGGCAAGGACGGGCGCATCGACAAGGACATGCAGCTCCGCGCCGGCGACGTGGTCTGGGTCCCGGAGACCTGGTATTGATTTTGGCAGAGTAAAACATCATAAGGAGCAATGGAAATGAAGAACTTGCTGATAGTGGCGACGGTGCTTCTGGCGGGCGTGACCTGCTGGGGCGCGGCGAATGACACGGCGGCCAGGCTGAAGGCGAACAAGGCCCAGATCTCCCTGGCGGACGCGAAGGGGCGCATCGACAAGGCGATCGCGAACCCGGCGGTGATGAAGGCGATCATGCGCCACCTGTCCGCCGAAGACCAGAAGAAGTTCCTCGCCGACGTCAACGCGGCGATCGCGACAATGCCGGGGTCTGAGGCGGAACGCACGGCGACGTTCGTCGCGATCAACCGTGCGGCGCTCGAGGGCGCGCAGAAGGGCAACGTCGCGACGCTCGTCGCGGAAAGCTTCGCGACGGTCGCGCCGTCGGCCCTGCCGGCGCTCGCCGAGAGCCTCGGATCCGATCTCATGAACCGCGCGACCGACCGGGGCCGCACGTATACCGACGACCAGTACGTGAAGCTGGGGCAGACCGTGATGGCGAAGGTCAACGCGCGCGTGGCCGAGGTCGACCACGGCGACGTGCGCAGCGGCTTCGCCGCGCTGATGTTCGTGCGCGGCTCGAACGCGCCGAAGGCCGAGATTGTCGATGCGTTTGTCGCGACGTTGCCGGAGTCCGCGCGCGAGACGGCGAAGAAGGAGTGGTTCCCGGCGGCCCTTGCGGAGGGCGGCGCGAAGAGCTATGACGCGATGCTCGCGGCGGCGGATGTCGAGGCGGATGTCACCGAAGCCGCTGGCGCGGCGGAGCCGGCGCGCGCGGGCGATTCAGACCAGGCCGTGGACATTCCCCTGCGCATCGCGGGCGCGCAGCTCGCCGATTCGCTGATTGCGGACATCGCGGGCGCGAACACGGATCCGTCGCGGACGTCCTCCGGCGCGGCGAACCCGATCTTCGACGCGGTGACGGCCCCGATCCAGACCCAGCTGCCGGCCCTGGGCGTCGGCGACCCGATGGGCGACGCGAACATGGTCATCGGCGAGGCGTTGGGCTACCAGTGGCAGAGCACCCATAACTGATTGCAGGGAGAGTTGAAAATGAATGTGAGCAAGTCCAAGTTTGCGGTCATGGGCGTCGCGGCGGCCCTTTCGTCCGTCGCGGCGGCGGAGACGATGGATCGTCCGTCCGGAATCAAGATCGGCCAGCGCATGACGCTGCGTCCGTACGTCTCGATGTCCGCGACGTACGACTCGAACGTCTTCGGGCGGAACGGCGGCGGATCCGGCAAGACGGACGACGTGATGTGGACGATCAATCCCGGCCTCGGGCTCGACTACCGCGCCGAGAACTGGTCGGCGCTGCTCTCGGCCTACTACAACTACCGCGCCTACTGCCAGAAGCGCTACTACGACAACTACAACCAGCACTCGTTCGGCGAGACGTTCCGCTGGAACTGGAGCAACTCGAAGGGCGCCGAGAAGGGCTGGTCGCTGATGCTGACCGAGACGTTCTCGCAGATCACGATGGCTGACGACATCTCCATGAGCGACGGGCGCGACTACACGGCCGACCGCCGTCAGCTGTCCGTGCAGGGCGCCGTCCAGCGTCGCTTCAACGAGCACTGGCACTCCGAGCTGGGAGCGAGCTACTACAACCTCGACTACATGAACGACACGGACAACGCATACGCCCTCTACGGCTGGCAGCGCTGGACGGCGAACTGGAGCGCGGGCTACGCGCCGTCGCGGTGGACGGACTTCCTCGTCAACCTCGGCTACCAGGGCTACACGCAGGAGAACGTCGCGAACTCGCGCTACTCCCGCGACTCGCAGGGCTTTACGGCGCAGGTCGGTCTCGGCTCCTACGCGACCGAGCGGATCTCCTACCGTGCGCTCGTCGGCTGGAGCCGCTTCGAGTACGCGAACGATTCGGATTCGGTCGACGGGTTCGTCTATACGCTCTCCGGCAACTGGAAGATCTCCGACACGTGGAACACGATGCTCCTCGCGTCGAGCTACTACCAGCCGTCCGAACGCGAACTGGGCGCGCGCTCGCGCGTGGATTCGGTGAGCTGGGGTCTCGGCAAGTCGCTCGTGCGCGGCAAGCTCCGCGCGACGCTTGACCTCACCTACCGCCGCGAGACGCAGGAATACGCCTTCTATGAGGGCTACGACTACACGCTGGACGTCCTTTCGGGGCGCGTGGGCCTGGACTATACGCTCAACCGCTTCATGGCCCTCTTCGCCTATGCGGAATACCTCCGCTCGTGGAACGACGAGAGCAATGTCGGCTACTACGGCAGCCGCTACGGCGACTACGACCGCTGGCGCGTGACGGGCGGCGTCCGCTTCACGTACTGACGACGTGCAGCAGTTCCTGGCCAAATACGGACTGGCGGCGCATCTTGCCCTTCTGGCGGTCGCGCCGCTCTTCCTATTCCCATTCTGTTTGGGCGCGGCAACCGCCACAGCGCTCCTGTGGCTGACGCTGCTGGCGACGGTGTGGTGCTTTCTGGCGCCGTCTGTCCTTCGCGGCGAGCGTCTGCACACGGCGCGCGCGCGCGTCCTCTCGTCGGTCGTGCGCGATCCGCTCTTCTGGGTCTCGCTGGCCCTCGCCGCCTTTGCCGGCGGGCGGGCGCTGAACGACGGCGTGCGGATGGCGTATGACATCGAGAAGGCGACGTGGGGGCTCGCGCCGACGGCCTTTCCGTATTACCCGGGCTGCGTGGAAGGGGCGGGCTTCCTGCCGTTCGCGGTTCTGCTGGCGCTCGTCGCCGTGTTCGTGGCGACGCGGCATGCGCTGGGGCGTTCCGCGCGCCTCGCCTTTCTCCTGATGGCGGCGGCCGGGGCGGGGCTCGCGGCGGTCGTCCTGCTCGTCGCGGCGCACGCCGGGCAAGTGGCCTGCGTGCGGCTGATGGCGTTCCCGAACGCGAACGCCTCCTTCGTCGGCGTGGCTTTCGGGCTTCATCTCCTCGGCGGCGTCGCCGCGCTCCTGGCGGCGTTCGAGCGGAAGTGGGCGTCCGCGACGCTGCTGGCGCCGCTGTCGGTCGGCGGCACGGCCTTGGGGGCTTTCGCGTTTGCGCCGCCGGCGTTTGCCGCGCTCGCGGGCGTGGCGGGGCTTGCCGTCTTCGGCCTTTCCTTCGTCGTGGCGCTGCGGAACCTCCGCAAGCAGGCCGAGTTCCGGATGCTCGTCGTCTTCGCCCTTGCGCTGGCCATCGGCGGGCTGCTGGCCGCGTTCCTGATGCCGGAGGCGGCCCTGTCGGCGCGGCTGGACGCCTTTGCGCGGCGCGAAATCTTCCCGGAGGGCTTTCTCGCCGTGCGGCGCACGCTCTCCGACCTTGCGCTGCGCGCCTGGCAATCGGCGCCGTGGATCGGCACGGGCCTTGGCTCCTTCGGCCTCGACATCCGCTTCCACGCGCGTGCGGCGGACTGGGCGGTCATCCCGCGCGGGCAGGCGGCCGTGCCGAACGGCGGCTGGCTGCTGCTGGCCGAGCGCGGGATCGTCGGCGCGACGCTCTTTGCCCTGCCGCTCGGCTTCCTGGCCTTCACGTACGTGCGCCGGCTCGTCGCCTGGGCGAGGGGCGTCTGCCTGCCGCATCCGGCGTGCCTCCTTGCGCCGCTCGTCCTTGTCCTCCTGGGGCTGGACGCCTGCGTCGGCTGTTCCTTCCTGCGGGCGGACGTCCTGCTCGTCGCGTGCGCCGAGCTGGCGGTCGCCGCAAAGTCATTTCCAACGAGAGAGAGTCTCTGAATGTCTGACAAACCCATCTATTACGGCGGGCAGGGATCCTCGCCGATGTATTACGGTGGACGCAAGCCGATGTACTACGGCGCCGGCAAGAGCTACGGCGCGCCGGCCTACGGCGGCGCCTATGGCGGCGCCTATGGCGGGACCTACGGCGGCGACCCGGCGAACGGCGGCGGCGAGGACGGCTCGGTCGTCGGCACGATCACCCTGAGCCGCATGCTGCGCGTCGTCTCCCAGCGGTGGCTTTCCGTCTTCGTCTTCCTCATCATCGGCCTCATCATCGCGTTTGCGGTCTACCGCATCTCGCCGACGATCTACGAGGCGAAGAGCGAGTTCACGATGGACATGCGCCGCACGACGGGCGTCGGGCGCGGCCAGAGCACGCTGGCTGAGCTGACGCCGGACTACGGCAACACGTATGCCGAGATCTTCAACACGCGCATCTCCGACTGGCGGTCGGAGAAGGTGATCACGAAAGTCCTCCAGCAGTACCATGCGGGGCGGCCGAACTCGACGGTGTCGGACGAGGAGCTGATCGAGGCCCTGGCGGACTCCGAGCTGGAGCTCATCCGCAACTCGCGCATCATCACGATCTCCGTGCGGTCGCAGTCGCCCGAGATCTGCGCCGCGCTCGCGAACGCCTACGCGGAGTCGATCGAGGCGTTTACCGACGAGGAGAACAAGCTGCGCTGCGACAAGGCCGTCTCGCAGATCCACCAGAACGTGGAGCGCAAGCGCCGCGAGGTCGACAAGATCTCCCAGCAGCGGCTCGAGTTCCGCACGTCCCACAAGGTGGACAACCTGCGCTCGTCGCGCGACACGGTCCAGCAGGGCCTCTCGAAGACGACGGCGGACATCCTCGCCCTCGAGACGGTCGAGACGCAGCTCATCGAGTGGGAGAAGATGCTTTCGGCCGTCCAGAAGGACCCCGCGAGCTACGGCAACCTCTCGACGAGCGTGCCGCGCGCCCAGGAGATCGCGGAGGAGTTCCGGGCCTACCAGGACGCGGAAGGCCAGTACCAGAAGCTGACGTTCACCTTCACCGACAGCCACCCGGAGGTCATCGCCGCGAAGCGCGCGGTCGAGCTCTCGAAGCAGCGCTTCCTCGACGCGGCGGCGCGCGCGCTCCTGACGGGGCGCTCGACGCTGCAGGTGACGCGCAACCAGCTCGCGAACCTGCGCCAGAAGCAGGACGACCTCCGCAACGAGCTCTCGTCCCTCGAGCAGCGCATCATCCTCGCCGAGTCGGGCCTGGGGCAGCTCGACGCCGAGTTCGACGTCGCGAACCGCGTCCTCGAGGGCCTGATCATGGACGAGAACAAGGCGCGCATCGAGGCGGAGTCCAACAACGAGATCGTCCGCGTCGGGCGTCCGGCCGGCGTGCCGACGAAGCCGGTCTTCCCGAACCCCGCGATCGTCTTCGGCGCGGGCATCGTCCTCTCGCTTGCGCTCGGCGTCCTCTTCGTGCTGGTCATCGACAATTTGGAGGACACGGTCGTGAACCTCGCGGACATCGAGGGGCGCCTTGCGCTGAAGGTGCTGGCCGTCCTGCCGCACGTCCGGCGCAAGAAGCGCGAGGAGGTCGCGAAGTTCCTGATCGAGGACAAGTACTCCCAGTTCTCGGAGGCGGTCGCGGGCCTCCGCAACCTCCTGGACTCGCCGCGCTACGAGGCGCTGTCGCACTGCCTCCTGGTGATCTCGACCCAGCCGGGCGAGGGCAAGACGATCACCTCGACGTCGCTGGCGATCTCCTACGCCCAGGCGGGGCGGCGCACGCTGCACGTCGACTTCGACCTGCGCCGGCCGCGTCTCGCGCGCATCTGGAATCTCGAGATCGACGAGGCGCACAGCTTCTCGCACGTCCTCCAGCGCGCCGGCAAGACGACGCCCGACTTCGCGCAGCTCGTCAACCGGACGGAGCAGCCGGGGCTGGACGTGATCGCCTCGCTCGCGCCGGAAGGCGTCTCGCCGGCGACGATCTTCGGCTCGTCCGTCGTGCCGGAGTTCTTCAAGTGGGCGCGCGCGAACTACGACCACATCATCGTCGACGCGCCGCCGTACGGCATCGTCGGCGACGTCGTCTCGCTCTCGGTGCTGGTCGATGCCGTCGTCATCATGTGCTGCCCCGACCGGACGCACTTCAAGCCGATCCAGTACTGCTCGCGCTCGCTCACCGAGGCGGGGGCGAACATCCTCGGCGCGATCGTCAACGACATCGAGGTCTCGAACGCCCACGCCTTCACGCCGCACGTGCACGGCAGCCACTACGGCAAGTACGGCTACGGCTACGGCTATGGCTACGGCTACCGGCCGAAGAAGGAGAACGGCGACGGCAAGCCCGCCGAGGCGAAAGGCGGAGAGGCCGCGGATGCGAAGGCGCCGCAGGCGAAGCGGCAGGAAATGCCGGGAGGGTTCTCGGATGACGACTAGGCGGTGCATTGTGACCGGCGCGGCGGGGTTCATCGGCTCCGCGCTCGTCCGGCTGCTCCTGAAGGAGACCGACTGCGCGGCGCTCGTCGTCGACAAGCTGACGTACGCCGGCGTGCCCGAGTCCCTGAAGGAAGCCGGCCTCGACCCCGACCGCGACGTCTGCGCCGACCTCGCGGCCCTCCGCGCGCAGCTCGCAGACCCCAGCCGCCGCCTCTTCTTCTTCCGCGCCGACATCTGCGACGCGGCGGCGATGGCGGGGGCGTTCGCGGCGTTCAGGCCCGACACGGTCTTCCACCTCGCGGCCGAATCGCACGTCGACCGCTCGATCGACGGGCCGGACGCCTTCATCCGCACGAACGTCGTCGGCACGGCGACGCTCCTGCAGGTCGCGCGCGCGTGGTGGAAGGAGCATCCTTCGTTCGTCTTCCAGCACATCTCGACGGACGAGGTCTACGGCTCGCTCGGCGCGACGGGGTTCTTCACGGAGAAGACGCCGTATGCGCCGCACTCGCCGTACTCGGCCTCGAAGGCGTCTTCGGACCACCTCGTGCGGGCGTGGCACGACACCTACGGCCTGCCGATCCGCATCACGAACTGCTCGAACAACTACGGCCCGTACCACTTCCCCGAGAAGCTCATCCCGCTTGTCATCCTCAACTGCCTCGACGGAAAGCCCCTGCCGGTCTACGGCAAGGGCGCGAACGTGCGCGACTGGCTCTACGTCGAGGACCATGCGCGCGCGCTGCTGCTCGTGAACGAGAAGGGGCGGGACGGCGAGACCTACAACGTCGGCGGACACAACGAGCGCACGAACCTCGAAGTCGTGCGGACGATCTGCGCGACCCTGGACGAACTGCGGCCGCGTGCGGACGGCGCGAAGCACGAGTCGCTCATCACCTACGTGGCCGACCGGCCGGGGCATGACCTGCGCTACGCGATCGACCCGTCGAAGCTGATGGACGAGCTCGGCTGGAAGCCGCGCGAGAACTTCGAGACCGGCATCCGCAAGACGGTGCAGTGGTATCTCGACAACGACTGGTGGTGGCGCCCGATCCACGAGGGCCGCTATGCCGGGCAGCGCCTCGGCACGTGCGGCTGAAGACGCTTTGAATCCCGAACAGAAACCCAGACAATCCCAAACACCAAAACGAACCAACGAAAGGAACACAACCATGAACCTCAATCGTCGTCACTTTCTCCTCGGCAGCGCGGCGGCCGCCACGCTCGCGGGCTGCGCCACGAGCAAGACGGGGCTGCGTCCGCTCAAGCCGGGCGAGAAGCGCGCCGTCGCCCTGATCGGCATCGGCATCCAGGGCCGCACCGCCCTGCTGCCGCAGTTCCTGAGCCAGAAGAACGTCCGCGTCACGGCCGTCTGCGACTGCGACAAGGTGCGCTGCGACGACGCGAAGAAGCGCGTCGACGACTTCTACAAGGACGCCTCGTGCAAGACGTACGCCGATTTCCGCGACGTCCTCTCCGACCCGACGATCGACGCGGTCTGCATCGCGACGCCGGACCACTGGCACGCCTACATCTCGGTCGAGGCGATGAAGCACGGCAAGGACGTCTACTGCGAGAAGCCCCTCACGTTCTCGATTGACGAGGCGAAGAAGGTCATCGCCGCGCAGGAGAAGTACGGGCGCGTCTTCCAGACCGGCTCGATGCAGCGCAGCTGGCGCGTGTTCCGCACGGCCGTCTCGCTCGTGCGCGGCGGCGTGATCGGCGACGTGCGGTACGTGGACGCGAACTACGGGCGCGGCGGCCAGAAGCTCGGCGGCCCGTCGCATCCGGTGCGCTTCTTCGACAGGCCGGAGAACGCGGCGGCCGAGAGCGCGCCGAACGCGGACGTCGACTGGAACATGTGGCTCGGCCCGGCGAAGTGGCGCCCCTACTCCGACCAGCTCGCGCCGCGCGGCGTGAACAAGTTCTACCCGATGTTCTGGCGCTTCGACGACGACCTCGGCTCCGGCTACAACGGCGACTGGGGCGCGCATCACCTCGACATCGCGCAGTGGGGCATTGACATGGACGACGCGGGCCCGTACAGGATCATCCGCTCCGACGAGCCGTACTCGGCCGACCTCTTCCACGGCGGCCGCCGCCAGTTCGGCATGAAGATGCTCTTCAGGTCGAAGAAGGACGGCTCGGACATCGAGCTCTACCACGGGCCGTTTGGCGTGTGGGGGACGGTCTTCTACGGCACGAAGGGCGTCGTCGCGGTGAACCGCGGCAAGATTGCCGTCTGGGCGGGCTTCGACGCGACGGCGGAGAGGCCGACGGCGGAGATCCGCAAGGCCCTTCAGGACATGACGTTCAGGCCGGAGAGCGTCGTCGCCGAGTCCGTCGGCAAGGACTACGGCACGGACTCCTCGGTGAAGGAGGACAACCGCCTCGACGCGGCGCTCGACCTGCTGGAGAAGAGGTACGCGGCCGAGATCCGGAAGGCGGACCTGTACGTCAGCCCGAACCAGGTCGAGAACTTCTGCGCCTGCATCGAGACGCGCCAGGCGACGATCTCGCCGGCCGAAGTCGGCGGCCGCAGCGGCGTCCTCTGCCTCCTCTGCAACATGGCCTACCAGTACGACACGGGCTTCGACTGGGATCCCAAGCGGATGGAGATCGCCGGCTGCAACGCGAAGGGCATCTCGCTCGCGCGCGCGGACTACCGCGGCTGGGACATCGTGGTCTGATCCGAATCGGGGGCTGAACCATGAACCAGGCTGAAAAAGAACGCATTGCCCGCATCGGCAAGACCTTCAACGCGAAGCGGTACATCCAGGAGGAGATCGACGCCATCCGCGCGCAAGTCGGGGACCGAAAGGTCCTCCTTGCGATGTCGGGCGGCGTGGACAGCTCGGTGTGCGCCGTCCTCCTGCACAAGGCGATCGGCAGGCAGCTCGTCTGCGTCTTCGTCGACCACGGCTGCATGCGCCTCAACGAGGCGAAGGAAGTGAAGAGGGTCTTCAAGGGCCAGTTCGGCATCAACCTCATCCAGATCAACGCCGAGCAGCGCTTCCTGGAGAAAGCCAAGGGCGTGACCGACCCCGAGACGAAGCGCAAGATCATCGGCGGCGAGTTCATCAATGTCTTTGCGGACGTCGCGCGCGACCTCAAGAAGAAGATGGGCGACATTGACTTCCTCGGTCAGGGCACGATCTACCCGGACATCGTCGAGTCGGGCGTCGGCGGCCACAAGGCCGTGAAGGCCCACCACAACGTCGGGGGCCTCCCGAAGGACATCCTCTTCAAGGGCCTCGTCGAGCCGGTGAAGTACCTCTACAAGGACGAGGTGCGCAAGGTCGGCAAGCTGCTCGGCATCCCGGAGGAGATGGTCATGCGCCAGCCCTTCCCAGGCCCGGGCCTCGCCGTGCGCTGCATCGGCGAGCTCACGAAGGAGAAGCTCGACATCCTGCGCCAGGCGGACTTCATCTTCCGCGACGAGATGCACAAGGCGAAGCTCGACCGGAAGGCCCAGCAGTTTTTCGCGATCATGACGAACGTCAAGTCCGTCGGCGTGAAGAACGGCGCGCGCACCTTCGGCTACGTGATCGGCATCCGCGCGATCTCGACGTCGCAGTTCGTGAAGGCCGGCGTCGTCGAGCTGCCGTTCAGGTTCGTGACGGCGGTCGCCGAGAAGATCGCGACGAAGGTGAAGGGCGCGAACCGCGTCGTGTGGGACGTGACCCCGAAGCCCCCGGCCACGATCGAATGGGAGTGAACCGACTTTTTTCAGAAAGTTGAGATTCGCCATTGACATCAAGCCGTCCTCTTTGATATACTACACACCCGAAGCACCCGTGGTGGAATTGGCAGACACGCAAGATTCAGGTTCTTGTGCCCATAAAGCATGTGGGTTCGATTCCCACCGGGTGCACCATAGCTTGGCCCCTTCGTCTATCGGCTAGGACATCTGGTTCTCATCCAGGCAAGAGGAGTTCGACTCTCCTAGGGGCTGCCAATCTGAGAGGGAAGCGAAAAGGGTTTTGGGAAGATGAAAAGGTTCCTGAAGATCCTCTTGAAAACGGTGGAGCTTGGCTTCATCGTTTTTTGCGTTTTCGTCGGGTCGCTCCTGTTTCGCGAGCAGTCCGTTCCCGCATCGTGGGTCGAGGCCGCTGCGGCGCGCGTCGTGCCGTCCGATGTCGTCGTGCGCGTCGATTCTTTCGCGTTCGGTTTTCGGCGCGGCATTGTCATCGAGGGGCTTCGCGTGTTCGAGCGGTATCGCCTTGCGCCGCGCGAGCCGCTGGCGTCGGCGGAGCGGGTCGTCCTTGACGTCTTCGGCCGCCATCTCCTCGTCGAGGGCGCGCGCTATCCGCGCCTCCCCGACTCGTACTACGCGCCGGAGAACCACGAGCGGAACGCGCGTGTCGAGGCGATGCTGCCGGTGCTGCCGCGCTTCGCGCTGACGCTCGTCAGCCCCGTCATCCTCGGCGTCGCGCCCGCGAAGGTCGTGGCGGACGTCGAGGTCTCCGCGTCGTGCGTCTCGTTCGCGCGCGTCCATCTCGACTGGCCGGCGGCGGATGCGGACGAGCCGATGTCCCTCGACGGCTTCTGTTCGGTCGATCTCGGTCGCCAGGAGGTGCGCGGCGAGGTGCGCGGCACGGCCCTCCAGAGGCAGATCCGTCCGATGCTGGTCGCGCTCGACATTCCCGTGTCGCTGCCGTACGTCGACGCCTTTACGGACGTCCGGGGGAAGATCCCGGCGTCCTGCGCCTGGCGGGTGAACCTCGTCAACAACGACTTCAGCCTCGACCTCGACCTCAAGCCGACGCTTGGCAAGTACAACGGCGTGGCGATGAAGCGCGCCGAGGGCCAGCTGCGCCTCTTCGTCTACACGCGCGGCGACTCGCTCAACTACCATCACGTCTTCGGGCCGATCGTCGGCGTCGGGCCGAAGGACGAGCCGCTGGAGGGCACGGTGACGGTGGACGGCACGAACGGCTACAACACCGTGTCCGTCGTGGCGAAGAGCGCGCTCCCTGTCGCCGACCTGCTGAAGATCGGCGGCTTCGAGGGGGAGTACGTCGGCGCGGAGGTCTACGGCGAGTCGGACTGCTCGCTCGAGTTCCGGTTCCCGCGCGCGATGACGAACAACTACGAGGTGCTGAACGGCAAGGGGCGCCTGAGCGTCCGAAACGGGCAGCTCATGCGGATCAATGGCTTCAGGGGCCTCGTGGCCCAGCTGGCCGAGCACGTGCCCGGCGTCTCGTGGTTCACGGACTCGACGCAGGGCTCGTGCGACTACGTGATCGAGAACGGGGTGCTGAAGAGCGACAACATCTACATTGAGGGAACGGTCTTCTCGATCAAGATGTACGGCCGGTTCGACACGGTGCGCGACAGCCTCGACTTCACGGTGCGCGTGCAGTTCACGAAGCGGGACTCGCTCGTCGGGAAGATCCTGCATCCGCTGACGTGGCCGTTCACGAAGCTGCTGCTGGAGTTCCGCCTGACGGGCAGCGCGGACCGTCCGAAGTGGGAGTACATCAGCGTCATCGACCGCGTACTGGAGGCTGCGAAATGAACTTGACGAGTCCGAGCCAGGTCAAGGCCTGGTGTATCGAGAACGGGTTTCATCCGAACAAGGTCCTTGGGCAGAACTTCCTCATCGACCAGAACGCCCTGAAGGCGATTGTGGATGCGGGACTCAAAATGATCGAATCGTCGAATAATCGAATAAGCGAATCTGAGGAGGATGCCTCGGTGCATTCAGCCATTCGACCTGCCGACCGTTCGATTATTCAATCATTCGATCATTCGATTATTCCTCATGTCCTGGAGATCGGGCCGGGGCTGGGCGTCCTGACGGAGGAGATGCTGAAGCGCGGCTGCCGCGTGACGGCGATCGAGAAGGACCCGGTGCTGGCCGAACGCCTCGCCGCATCGCTCGGCAATCCGCCGAACCTGACCGTCATCGCCGACGACGCGCTGGCGTGGCTCGCGCGGCAGGGGGCGAAGCCCTCGTTTGACTGCATGATCTCGAACCTGCCTTACCAGGCGGGGACGCGCATCCTGCTGGAACTCGTGCAGAAGCGGGCGATTCCGTCGCTGACGGTGCTCGTGCAGACGGAGGTCGCCGAGCGTCTCGCGGCGCCGGAGGGGTCGAAGATGCGCGGTCTCGCGGGCGTCTGGGCGCAGCTCGACTACGACGTCAAGATCGTCCGCAAGGTCTCGGCGAGCTGCTTCTGGCCGCGTCCGGAGATCGGGTCGAGCGTCGTGCGGCTGGATCGGCACGACCGCAACGTCGACCTCACGGACGAGCGGCGGCGCGTCTTCTGCCGCCTGACGAAACGGGCGTTCGAGCATCGCCGCAAGCAGCTCGGCAGCGTCTTCAAGAACGTGATCCAGTCCACGAACCGGGCCGAAGACCTCGCCAACGAGGACTGGGTCGCCCTCGCGCGGACGCTGTCGCCCGCGGACGTCTGACGTGCGGCGCGCGCGGTAGGCCTGCTTCGCGCGGCGCCCGCTTTGCAGACTTCGGCAGAAACTGCTATACTACCCAGTTCATGGGCTCTCTTGACATCGGGGGAGCGAAGGCTGGAAATCGAGAATCAAGAAGGAGCGAAGCAAGATGAAGAAACTGTTGGGCTTGGCGTTGGCGCTTGCGGCGGCGACGGTCGGTGCGCGGACATTCGAGGTGACGGCGTGGCGCGGCGAGACGGTCGCGGCGCGTGTGCCGGACTTCTGCGAACTGGGGGAGACGCCCGACGGGCTGTCGATCCGGCGCGGCGTCCTGGATTCCGTCAAGTACGCGCCGGAGCCGGGGAGCCTGCAGCGCCTGGAGGCCTATGACCGCGTCAAGTGGGAGCGGGCCGACGACGATGACGACGACGAGGAGGGCCCTCGCGTGGTGGAGATCGCCGTGCCGGCGGACGCGAAGCCGGGCGCCTACGACTGCGGCATGATGCGCGTCACGGTCATCGACCGCGTGCTGCCGCCCGCGAAGGAGTGGAAGTACTACCTCGACCTCTGGCAGCATCCGTGGGCCGTCGCGCGCCTCGCGAAGGCGAAGCCGTTCTCGAAGAGGCACTACGCGGCGATGAGGCCCGTCTGGGAACTGCTCGCGACGGCGGGCCAGAAGACGATCACCGTCCCGATCCTCGACCGGCCGTGGGACCACCAGTGCCGCGACGCCTACCGTTCGCTGGTGGAGGACGGCGACTTCCGCCTCTTCGACGAGTACGTGCAGTTCTGCCTCGACTGCGGCCTGGGGCCGGACATCTCGTGCTACTCGCTCTGCCCGTGGACGCTCGGCAAGACGATCGACGAGGACGAGCTGGAGAGGCGCTGGGGCGCGTTCCTCGACAGGTTCGCCGCGCACGTCAAGGCGAAGGGCTGGTTCGAGCACACGATCATGGCGATGGACGAGCGCGCGCCGGAGGACGTCGCGAAGGTCGCGCGGTTCGTGCAGAGGCACGCGCCCGGGATGCGCATCTCGATGGCCGGCAACCGCAAGCCGAGCGACTTCAAGGGCATCACGATCGACGTCTACTCGCAGGTTCTCTTCACGGACTGCGTGACGCCGGAATTCCTGGCCGAGGCGGCCGCGCGCCGCGCGAAGGGCCTCGTCACGACGCACTACGTCTGCTGCGCCCCGACCTATCCGAACACGTTCATGTCGTCGAGGGACGGCGAGGCGTTCTGGTGCGGCGCGTCGCCGGCGTTCCTCGGCCTTGACGGCTTCCTGCGCTGGGCGTGGAACAGCTGGCCGCAGGACCCGGAGGAGGACGCCTCGTATGGGGACTGGTGCGCGGGCGACACGTTCCTCTGCTACCCGAAGGGCGAGCCGTCGTGGCGTTTCCTCGAGCTGCGCAACGGCATCATCGCGGCGGAGAAGGCGCGCATCCTGAAGGAGAAGGGCCTGTTCGCGGACGAGTTCGCGAAGGTCGCCGCGCTCTACGACGTGAAGCAGGCGAACGAGAACGCGTGCAATTTCCGAAACATCCGCCAGAAGACATTGGAGCTCGTGAACCGCAAGTGAACGCACGAACGAGAGTCGCGCCGCACGTCGCGGCGCTGCCGAAAAGCGGCATCCGCAAGTTCTTCGACATCGTCGCCCAGCGCAGGGACGTCGTCTCGCTCGGCGTCGGCGAGCCGGACTTCGACACGCCCTGGCACATCGCGCGCGCGGCCGTGACGTGCCTGGAGGACGGCGGCACGCACTACACCTCGAACCTCGGCACGCCCGAACTGCGCCAGGCGATCGCGCGCTACCTCGCGCGCCGCTTCGACGCGACGTTCGACTGGAAGAGGGAAATCCTCGTCACGGTCGGCGTGTCGGAGGCCATCGACCTCGCGATCCGGGCGATCTGCTCGCCCGGCGACGAGATCCTCTACCACGAGCCGTGCTTCGTCTCGTATGCGCCGACGATCCGCCTCGCGCACGCCGTGCCGGTCTGCGTCGAGACGCGCGTCGAGGACGAGTTCCGCCTGACGGTCGAGGCGCTGGAAAGGAAGGTGACGCCGAAGACGAAGGCGATCCTCCTCAACTTCCCGTGCAACCCGACGGGGGCCGTCCTCTCGCGCGACGACATGCGCGCGATCCTCGCGTTCGCCGCGCGGCACGACCTGCTGATCCTGGCCGACGAGGTGTATTCGGAGCTGAACTACGCGGCGGCGGAGGCGGACGACGCGCGGCTGCCCTCGTTCGCGTCGTTCCCCGACTGCCGCGACCGCGTGATCCTCCTGAACGGCTTCTCGAAGTCGTGGGCGATGACGGGCTTCCGGCTCGGCTACGCCTGCGGGCCCGCCGACGTCATCGACGCGATGATGAAGATTCACCAGTACGGCATCATGTCCGCCCCGACGCTCTCGCAGGCGGCGGGCGTCGAGGCGATGGACCATGGCGACAAGGAGGTCGCGCGCATGCGCCGCGAGTACCGCCGCCGCCGCGACTACCTCGTGCCCGCGCTCAACGCGATGGGGCTGAAGACGCGGATGCCGCAGGGCGCGTTCTACATCTTCGCCGACATCCGCGTGACGGGGCTCTCGGACGAGGACTTCGCGCTGAAGCTCCTGAACGACTACGGCGTCGCCGTCGTGCCGGGCCGCGCGTTCGGCCCGTGCGGCGCGGGCTTCGTCCGCATGTCGTACGCGACGTCGCTGGAGAAGATCCGCCTCGCCGTCGAGCGGATGCAGAAGATGCGGACGGCGGCTGCGGGGTGACACGCCCTGCCGACGGGGGCGGGTGCGGCCGGGGGCGCGGAGGAAGTCCGTGGCGCCTTCGGGCGGGCCTGAAAACGTTTTCCCGTCCGCATGGCTGGGATAGGGTGGCATCCTCAGGCGGGTCGGAGAATTATGGTATAATATGCCGAAATGAAGAAACTCGACAACTACGTCAAGGCGATCCAGGACTTCCCGAAAGAGGGCGTCCTGTTTCGCGACGTGACGGGAATCCTCGAGTCGCCGGACGGCTTCCAGCTCGTCCTCGACCGCGCGACGGGGCTTCTCGCCGACTGCGAATTCGATCTCGTGGCCGCGCCGGAGTCGCGCGGCTTCATCTTCGGCGCGGCGCTCGCCGACCGCTTCCGCACGGCGTTCGTGCCGATCCGCAAGCCGGGCAAGCTGCCGCGCGAGACGATCTCCGAGTCCTACGACCTCGAATACGGCCGGGCCGAGCTGCACATGCATGCGGACGCCGTGAAGCCGGGCCAGCGCGTCGTGATCGTCGGCGACCTCCTTGCGACGGGCGGCACGGCCCGCGCGGCGGCGAAGCTCGTCGAGCGCCTCGGCGGCACCGTCGTGAAGATGATCTTCCCGATCGAGCTCGAGGGCTTCGCCGCGCGGGCGAACGCGCTCAAGGACTACGACGTCGCCTCGCTCGTGAAGTATCCGGGCAAGTAGCCGGGCGCGGCGGTTGGCGCGGGGGCGGGTCGGCATGCGGGCGGACGGGCAGCAAGGGCTTTGCGGCTTGCGGAACTCGATCGTTCGCCTGTATGCCGTAATGGCCCTGGCGGATGCCCTCGGGGTCCTGTCGGCGAAGCTTGGCCTGTCGGGCTTCTCGTCTTCGCTCTTCTTCTTCTGGTTTGCCGTGCTCCCACTTCCGGCGGGCGCGCTTTGCCTGACGTGGGGCGGCGGCCGGATCGTCGGGTGGTCGGCCCTCTTGTCCGCGCTCGCCTGCGTCGCGTTGGCCGTCGGCGCGTCGAGCCGGTCTTTTGCCGTTCTCGGGGTTGCCCTTGCCGGTTTCGCGAACGTGGTTCTTCAAGTCGCTGCGCCCGTCTGGATGGCGGAGTCGTTTCCTGCTGGTCGTCTGGCGGGCGTCCTGACGGGCGGCCTGTTCGTCAAGACGCTGATGGCGGTCGCGTTTCCCTTTGCCGTGGCGCTTGCGTCTTCCGTGGGCTTCTGGCCGTTGGCGCTCGCGCCTTTCGTCGCTCTCGCGGCTTGTGAGATTCGCTTGATGCGTTCGCCGTGCCCGCTGCCGCGCGCGCCGCAGATGAAGCCGATGGGGGCTTTCGGGCGTGACGTGCGCCGCGTGCTGTCCGACCCGGTCGCAGTCGCGGCGATGGCGGCCTTCGCCGTGGCGATTGTCGCGGACGTCCTGTTCAACCTGTCCGTCCCGGACGTGGTGGCGCGGCGTTTCGGGTCGGGGGAGATCGCCGTGGCTCTCGTGTATGCGGTCCTGTTCGGCGTCAAGTTGCCCGTGATGCTGGGCGGGATGTGGCTCTTTCGGCGGCTGGACGCCCGGCGGACGTTTCTTCCGTCTGTGCTGGTGGCGGTGACGGGTACGGGGCTGATGACGGCTTTCGGGGGCTATTTCGCGTGTCTTGTCGGCGTGGCGTTGTTCGCCGCCGGTTTCGCGAACGTGTACGGGCAAGTCTTTGACGCGGTCTTGTCACGGCATCCGACGGCGGCGGCTTCCGTCTCCTCTCTTCTGGTCTTGTCCATCTCGGCGGGCGCATTGGCCTCGCCGATTCTCTCAGCCGTTCGTGCGTGGGGGGGCTGCACGCCAGAGGTTGCCGTCTTTTCCCTTGTGTCGCTTTTGCTTCCATTGGCGGTTTTTCTCAGTCTTGCTCGGTTACGGTCATGAAAACGATTCTCTTCTTCGTCTATTCCAACAAGTACATCTGCGCGAACCGCATTGCCGGGGCGCGGCGTTTTGCCGAACGGCGCGGCTGGAATGTCCAGGTCATCGAACGAGACAACCGTCTGCTGGACGTCAAGGGCGTGATCGACTTCTGGAAGCCGATCGGCATCATCGCCGAATGTGCGGGCGGCGTGCCGGAGCTTTCGCACGAGACGGTCGGCGAGATTCCGCTTGTCTACCTTGACGAGGACCCCGACGGCGAGAAGGGGCGTGCGCTGTACGTCAACTCGAACAATGCGCAGGTCGGCGAGGCTGCGGCAAAGGAGCTGCTGTCGCTGGACCTGCCCCACTACGCGTTCGTGGGCTGGCAGAAGCCTCGGTTCTGGAGCGAGATCCGGCGCGAGTCGTTCCAGTCGGTCATTCGGCTGCACGGCAAGGCGTGCCAGGTCTTTGTCGGCCCGCGAAAGGCTTCAGAGGCGCGCTGGCGCGCGGCGCTGGGGGCCTGGCTGAAAGAGCTCCCCAAGCCGTGCGGTCTTTTCGCCGTGCATGATCCCGTCGCGGAACAGGTGCTTCAGCAGGCGGCGGTCTCGGGAATCTGCGTGCCCGACGAGCTGGCGGTCGTGGGCGTTGACGACGACCCCGTCATCTGCGAGCGGACGACGCCTTCGCTCACGTCCGTGGGACTGGACTTTGAGCGGGGCGGCTACCTCTGCGCGCAGCTCCTGGACGAATGCATCAGGAATCCGGACTTGACGGACGTCCGGCTTGTGTTTGGCGTGACATCCGTGGTTCGGCGCCTGTCCACGCGGCGGTTCAGACTGGGCGATTGCCGCGTGAACAAGGCCATCGTCTACATCCGCCGCACCGCGTGCGAGGGCGTGACAGTCCCGATGGTCGCGGCGGTCATGGGCCTTCGGCGGCGCATGGCGGAAATCGTCTTTCGCCGCGAGACGGGCCATTCCATCCATGAGGAGATTCTCATGGTGCGTTTGGAGCAAGTCGAGAACCTCCTGCGCAATCCGCGTCAGGAGATCATCCCCATCGCCCAGCTCTGCGGATGGAAGTCCCCCGCCGCGCTTCGTGCCGCATTTCAGGCGCATTACGGCAAGTCCATGCGCGCCTGGCGCGCGGAGGCCGTGGGCGGGCTGTAGCCAAAGGGCCATGCCGCTGCTGGCGGCGTTGCGTGAAACAGGCGATTATTTTTGCGCAATAATGGAACTCCTTTGCCGTTAGATTTGCTATACTATCGGCATGAACTTTCTGATTGCTGTGATTGTCTGCCTGGCAGCGGGCATTGTGTGCGCCGATTCGTCTGCGGCGGACGCGGAACCGTCCGTCGCGCGCCGGGAGATGCTGCCGTCGGCGCCGGGCGGCGTGTTCGTCGCGGAATCCGACATCGTGTTCAAACGACTGTCCGCGCGCATCTGCGGGCCGTATGAGGTGAGAGACTTCTTTGGACGGCTTTCATTGCGTGGCGATTGGGATGCTGGCGAGCGGCTGACGTTCAAGAGCCCGGGCGTTGGCTATTGGCGTCTGCGCGTCGCGTGTACGGATGGAAACCCGGCGGAAGCGACGTTCGCCGTCGTGCCGGATCCGCACGCGCGCCCTCGGGGCTGAACGAGCCCTTTCGGGGTTGACGCGGCCTTCAGCTGGTGCGCGTCTCGCGGCAGCTTTGACTGCCCGTGGAACGGCGGCGACACATTTCGGACGACGGCCGACCTCTTGGCCCTTTCCGGCGTCACGCACGTCCGCGAGCGCCTCTCCTGGTCGGAGACGCAGCCGAAGGCTGGGGCGGGGCTGCGCCTGACTTTTTACCTCGAGCGCGCCCGGATGCTGCGCGCGCGCGGGCTGACGGTGACGGATGTCTTTCACGACGCGCCCGCGTTCGCGCGGCCCGAAAAGGGGCTGCCGCGCGATCTCGCCGCGCTGTACGCCTTTTGCAAGGCGGCGGGCGCGAACTTCGGCGATGACGTGATGTGCTGGGAGTTCTGGAACGAGGAGGACACGACGTTCAGCGGCGCGCCGGTCTGGGACTACATGTCCGCGATGAAGGCGGCCTACCTGGGCTTTCGCGCCGGCGGCGCGCGGCTTGTCGCGAACGGCGCGGTGAGCGCAGTCCGGCGCGGCGTCTACGACGCCTGCCTGGCGGCGAACGGTCTAAAGGACTATTGCGATGTCTACAACACGCACGTCTACCTGCCGCCGTCCGACCACGATGCCTATCACGACGACCTCGAGCGCTATCTCGCGCGTGCCGGAATGCCCGGACGCGCCCGGATCATCACGGAATCCGGCACTTTTCTCGAGGGAAACGCGAAAGCGCCGTCCGTTCGCGCCGACTGTGCCGCGCACACGCCCGAACAGGAGGCGATCGTCTGCGAGTTCGTCCCGAAGTCGCAGATCCTCCATCTCCAGCGCGGAACGGCGATTGACTTCCATTTCGTCTTCGCGGCGTACAGTGAGGCGGGCGGCAAGAAGGACTGGGGCCTTTTGCGGCGCGACGGCAGCGTGAAGCCCGCTTTCTGCGCGTTCTCGGCCCTCTGCGGACAGCTTGGCACGGCAAAGCTCCTGGGCGAGGCGGAGGCTCCGGACGGCGTTCGCGCCTTTGTCTTCCGCCAGCCGGACGGAACCTACACCCTCGCGTGCTGGGGACTTTCTGAGGTTGACGAGGCAGTCGGCTCGATGGCGACGGCCGCGCTGAGCGCGCGCGGCACGGCGACGCTTTCCCTGGAGGCCGCCGGACTCGCCGCCTGCTCGGTCACGGACATCGTCGGCGGAAGGTCCGCAGTGACTGCGCGAGACGGCGTGTTCGAGATTCCCGTCACGCGCTTCCCGTGCTATGTCGCGGGGCTCAAGGCGGCGCCGCGCGTGACGCGGCCCGCGACCTCGCCGGGCGCATGGACGCCTGTCACGGCCGCGGCAGACCTCGAGCGGCGGGTCGTCCTTCAGGTCGACCTGAATCCGTCGGACTTCTCGGTCTCGCGGAATCGGACATTGGCCGAGAGCGTCGCCGATTCGCGGCGGCTCGCCGTGCGGGTCTGGAACTTCTCCGAAAAGGCCCTTGCGGGACGCCTGGAGACGGAAAACGGCGTGCTGCGCGGCCTGCCGTCGGAGATGTCCGTCCCCGCGCAGGGCTCGTTTGCGTTTGAAGCGACCTATGACCCGCCCGAAAGCGAGCCGGGGCATGACTTTAACCTGAAGATCGGTGGCGTCTTCGGTGGACGGCGCATCTCGCGCCTAGTCCTCCCGATCCGGCTTCAGAAGCGTTTTCTCGACACCTGTCGCGTCGTCGAGCTGGACTGGCGTACGCCGTCGCGCTGGCGGCGGAACACGAGCGCCGAGTCCTGTTCGTGCGCATGGGACGAGAAAGAGGGTGCGCTGCGCTTTGACCTCGCGTGGAAAGAAGGTGTTGACCGCTGGTTCTATCCGATCTACGGCCTCGCCTTGCCGGACGAGACGCTTGTCGGGGCGAAGAAGCTTGAGTTCGCCGTCAAGACGGCGCAGGACAAGGTCGAGAACGACTTTTTCGGGCAGTACGTCATGGTCTCGGAGCCTGGGAGGCCCCTGACGCTGATTCCCTACGACGCGCCCATCCACGTCTGGGAGACGCGCCTGGTTGATCTCGGGCACCTGACCTTTGACAAGCCGCCGACGGCGCTTCAGCTCGGGGCCAACCCGAAAGGCTCGAAGATGACATTTTGGCTCAAGGATGTACGGCTTTTGAAATAGAATCCAAACGACACCAAAACCCAAGCGAAAAAGGAGAAGCTGAGCATGGTGCGCCAAGCAAGCTTGGCTGAACTTGTAGAATGAAAGGAATCTACTCAGTAAGGATAATGGCATACTGA
>CAKUGW010000024.1 GCA_934654805.1 uncultured Kiritimatiellota bacterium | reverse complement strand
CGCCAAGTCCATCCCCCATCCCTCATCCCCCACAACTCATCCCTCACAACTCATCCCCTATCCCTCATCCCCCGGCTTCACCATCATCGAACTGCTTGTCGCGAGCCTCTTGCTCGGGATCCTGATGACGATTCTGACGATGGTCTTCAACCAGTCGTCGGTCTCGTGGCGCACGGGCATGGCGGGCCTGGTCGACATGGGGAAGATCCGCGCGGGCCTGGCCGAGGTGCGCGAAGAGGCCGACAACGCCTTCGTCAGCAACGACCGGCTCCATCGGATCACGGGGCTCTGGGACAAGAACGGCAACCTGCGCAACCGCGCGTGTGACGCGCCCAGCTCGACAGACGAGAACGAGAACAAGCCGGAGTTCCTTCAGGCGCGCTTTGGCGCGAGCGGCTGGTCGAACTACCGGCCCGCGACGTACAACCTGTCCTCGTTTTCGCTTTCGGGCACCGCGCGGTCGGTGCCGACGTACACGGTCAACGTGAAGAGCGCGGGACCGAACATGAAGTATAACGACTGGGATGACATTTGGAGCTTTCCCGATGACTTCGAATAACAGCAGGGGCTTTACGCTGATTGAGCTGCTGGTCGTGGTCGCGATGATCGCGATCCTGATCGGCGCGATGACGACATCCGTCGCGGCGGCGCGTGAGCGCGCGAAGATCCAGCGCGCGACGAGCGAGGTGAAGATCATCTCGCAGGCGATTCTCGCGTACGAGAACTACGCGCGCGGCGGCACCTTCAAGCTCGACGAGCTGAACGACGTCGACGCCGATTCGAGTTCGCTCGGCTTTCTCCTCGGTGCGGCGGCGGTCGATTCCGGCGCCAAGATGCCGGTGCTGCTGATGGCGCAGCTGCGGAACGGCGGCAAGATGCTCGACCCCTGGGGGATGCCGTACCGGGTGCGCATCAAGGAGGGCACCATCCCGTCGGCCTCGCAGGTCCAGCTCAGGACGGGCTACTTCCTGCCGAACTACTATCGGGTGTCGGAGGGTGAGAGGTAGGGAGAAGGAAGAGGGAAGAAGGAAGAAGGAAAAAGGAAGAAGTGTGGAGGGAAAACTTCCTTGTGAAGGAAGAGGGAAGAGGGAAGAAGTGAGGTGGACAACCTTCTTTGTGAGGGATAAGGCAAAAAGTAGGGAAGAGGCGTGGCGAGAAATCTTTTAGTTGAGAAGTCAAAAGCCTTTGCGCTTCAAATCGTGAGGGCGCATCGACATTTGCAGGATAAAGGCGAGCGGGTATTGTCCAAGCAACTTCTTCGAGCCGGAACGTCCATCGGGGCAAACATTGCTGAGGGGCAGTACGCGCAATCTAAAGCCGATTTCTTAACTAAGTATACGATTGCGTTGAAAGAAGCTTCTGAATCAATGTATTGGATTGACCTTCTGCGCGAATCTGATTATCTGTCCGCTTTCGGGCCCTTACAATCTCTCGAACTTGACTGTCAGGAACTCATTAGATTACTTGCGGCTTCGATCAAGAAGCTGAAAGGCATGACAAGAGATGAATAACATCCGCACTTCTTCCTTCTTCCTTCTTCCTTCTTCCTTTTCCCTCCATCCCAAAACTGTTCGGCGTGGCTCCGCCCTCCTCGTCGTCCTTGGCATGGTGGCGTTCATGGTCGTCTCGGCCGTGGCGTTCGCGGCGTGGATGCGCGCATCGCGCCTGCCGAACTCGTTCCTGCGCCGCTCGTCGGCAAGCCGCCTGCTCGCGAAGGCGGCCGTCGCCGCCGCGATCGACCAGATCGACGCGGCGATCGGCAACAACCCCCATCCGGGCATCGGACAGGAGCCGCCGCGCCCGAACGCGGGGATCACGACGTCTGGCTCGACGGGCACGCAGGACACGCGCACGCGCAACCACTGGCGGGGGCGCGTCTACATCGGCACGAACCAGCTGCACCAGACGAGCGAGACCGTCTCGCCGCTCTGCGTCGAGGCGCTCGCGTACATTCCGCCGCCGCTCGTGAACGAGGCGCGCTACTATTCGCGGCGGTCGGACGCCGCGATCTGGCGTCGGCTCGGCTTCGACTCGGGCCGCTACGCCTTCTGCGCGATTGACGTGTCGGACTACTTCGACGTGAACGCGCTCGCGGCGAACGTCGGGCGCGGCGCCTCGCCCGCGACGCGCGTCTCGCTCGCCTACCTCTGCGAGAACGCATCGCACACGGACTATGACACGCAGCCAAGCGCGTGGGACACGTTCATGAAGAACTTCCGCGCGAAATCCGCCGCCGAGGCGGAGATCGACGCGGGCGGGACGTCGTCGGGCGGCGGCGCGCCGGGGACGGCGAGCGCGGACAAGGTGCCGCTCGTTTCGGTCGCCGACCTGAACCTGGCGCTCTGGGACAAGAGGCCGGGCGACTTCACGAGCTATTTCTGCCAGTACTTCGGCGGATCGGGCGGCAGCGGCAGCTTCTACGGCGGCGTCACGGCCGACGGCCCGGCGGGCGAGAAGGTCAAGCGCATGACGTTCGTGACGGACGGCTATTTCCCGCCGTCTTCCGAGACCGCGCAGGCGGACGGAGACGACAACCGTGACTTTGACCTCGCCGACGACGAATGCCAGCCGTTCTCGCGCAGCCACCTCAAGAACGCGGGGACGCGGCTGGTGTCCGTCTTGCAGTATGCCGGCACGAAGACCTTTACGCGTCTCGCCAAGGGGTTGAGCCGCATGGGCGTCGCCTTGCTCTGGGACTATCTCGACGTCGACAACGTGCCGCTGTCGCTGGCGATGCCCTCGGTCGAGCGCGTCCCGATGGTCGTCGGCGTGAACCACAAGCTCAACGGCACGATCAAGATCTCCGCGTCGGTCACGACGGAGGGCAACCCGGCGGAAGACGCCTATGTGTACAAGAAGGACGAGAAGCCGCCGACGACGGCGGCGCCCGGCTCGCGCACGGTCGCGTTGGTGAAGACGTTCACGCTCGATCTGCCGTCTTTCCGGGCCGGCGTCTTTCCGGGCGTCGTCGAGGCGACGGTCGCCTATCCGTTCCGCCGCGGCATCGACACGGACGTCCCTGGCGACTTCAAGCTCGACGGGCATCTCGCGCTGTTCTTCGCGTCGGGCACGATGGGCCTCCGGGCGTCGAACGCGACCGCCCTGCGGCTGAACGGCGGGCAGGACCTCATCGACGAGACGTCCGCGAAGGATGGTAGTGGCGTGTTCCACTTCAAGCTCGGCGAGCAGGGCCTCGTCTTCTCGCAGGTGGCGAAGAAGGAGGATGCTGTCAAGAAGGTGCAGCTGGTCGCGCAGGAGAACGGAGGCCTCGGCACGCTGCTGAGCAAGCCGATGCTGACGGTCGTCTACGTCTGGCAGCAGACGGCACCTCCGCTCGACCCGAGCCTGTCGAACCCCACGCCGACGTGGTCGCCCGCCGAGCCGCCGGGCGGATCGATCACCGCCGCCGCGTCCGGCTTCGGCAAACTGGGCGAAGTGAAGACGCACTGCAGCATCCCCGCCGTGACGGCCGCGGGCGAGGTTGACATAAACTTTTCGGATGACACGAAGTTGGTGGCCTACCTGAACGGTTCGCAGGAAACGACCTTCACGCTGCACGCCGCGACGTGGCTGAGGGTTCGGAACGTCGACGGCAAGACGGTCGATCTCGTGCCGGCGCATTTCGCGGACGACGCCGCGTTCAACTCGGTCAACAACAACGAGCTGTCCGGCATCCTGGGCGACACGTGCGGCGCGGACTTCCCGCTGATGCGCTTTGCCGGCGCGAGCTTCAAGTTCTCGCTGGCCGATCTGGGCAACGTCAATGCGCCTTTCGGCTTTGCGCCGGCCGGCGTGATGTGTTCCGACCCGCGCTGGAACTGGGCGCCGGAGCACTGGTGGCAGACGACGGATGCCGTGACCGAGACGTCGTGGCTGGCGGACTGCCAGGTCGGCGCCCGGGCGGGGTCGGTCGTGCGCGATTCCGACATCTTCATGGCGACGAGCGACGCGGGCTACATGCAGTCGGTCTACGAGCTCGCGATGCTGCCGCGCCTCACCGACAACTTGGCGGCGCACAACGGCAGCGAGCTGTGGGGCGACATGGGGGCTCTTTCGCCGGCGCTGACGGACTGGCCGACCTCGTTCGGGGACACGCGCAACCAGAACCTCATGTGGCGCACGTACTGTCCGTACAAGCGCACGGGCGCCTCGCGCGACAACTTCGAGAACGTGGGCGTGGGCGGCAACACGGGGCGCATCGTCTGCGAGGGCGGCGGCACGAAGATCAACCCGTATTCCGACTCGACGAACGTCGTGATGGCGGCGTTCGCGAACACGCCGACGGACTGGTGGACGGCGGCGGCGCAGGCGGAATCGGACGTCGGCGTGGAGCCGAGCGTCCGAAAGAACGCGAGGGACTTCAACAGGAAGTATGCGTTCAGCGCAATGGCGAGTTCGGAGGTCTCGAAGTTCGCGTGGGCCGACCTTCAGCAGATCGCCATGAACTACATTCAGAAGGTTCACGCAAGCAATGACGCGAGCGTCGACTGGGAGGCGTGCTTCGACGACCTCGACTGGGACGGCGAGAACAGCGAGTTCTGCGGCCTCGACACGCTCGCCTTGAATCAGGGCGACCCGAAGCTGTCGGACGTCGACCGGCGGTTCCTCTACGGCTTCTGGCGCGAGTGCTTCGCCGCGCGGCAGCAGCTGTTCCTCGTGTTCGTGCGCGCCGAGCCGCAGATGCTGGGCGGCGGCGCGACGCAGCAGGTCCCACCGCAGCTCGGCGTGCGCGCGATGGCCCTCGTCTGGCGCGATCCGGCGGCGACCTCCGAGAACGAAATTCCGCACAGAACAAGAGTTCTCTTCTACCGGCAGTTCGACTGAAAAGGAAGAAGTAAGAAGTAAGAAGGAAGAAGGAAAGTAAGAAGGAAAAAGTAAGGAAGTGAGGAAAGATATGATTTTGTCAATTGTCAGAAGATTCGCTCAAACAGTTGTCCAGCCACAACAAGAAGTTACCCACCACACTTCTTCCTTCTTCCCTCTTCCTTCTTCCTTTCCCTCTTCTTCCTCTCCCTCTTCTCGTCCCTCTTCCTTCTTCCTTCTTCCTTCCTCCTTTTCCTCTCCCCTCTCCCCCGCCTTCACCCTCATCGAGCTGCTCGTCGTCATCGCCATCATCGGCATCCTGGCGGGGGTCATTCTCGCGAGCTTCTCCGGCGGAAGCGAGGCGGCGCGGACGGCCCGCTGCCTCACGAACATGAAGAACCTCGCGAGCGCGTGCCAGAGCTACGGGGCCGACACGGGCCACTATCCGCTCGCGGGCTCGGTCGAGTACATGGAGATCGCCCGCGCGTCGCGCGGCGCGCGCGGCATCCGCCCGACGTACCGCGAGCGTCCGGGGTGGATCAGCTGGAACTCGGCCGGCGCCTACCGAAACGGCGCGGCGGCGCACGTCGCGAATGCGGGATGGATGCTCTCGACCTACACGACGGACGACGACCAGATGCTCTACTGCCTGACGAACGGCGCGCTGTGGAAGTACGTCACCGGCAACCGCGAGACGTACGTCTGCCCGTCGCACCGCATCAAGAAGGGCGGCGGCACGAAGATCGGCTGGAGCTACCTGATGAACGCCTACTTCGGCTGGGACGCCTCCGAGGGCTCGTCCGCCCAGAGCTCAAGCGATCCGGGCATCGGCTATGCGAATCTCGCGAATGCGGACAAGATCCTGCTCTTCTCGGAAATCCCGTTCGACGGCTCGGTCGGTTCGTGGCAGCCGGAGGGCGAGGGCGCGGGGACGGACTGCGACTGCGTGCTCCAGTTCGACCCGACGGTGACGGCCAACACGGGCGGCAACGGGTGGCATTCGGGCAAGGGGCGCGAGAACATCGGCTTCAACCACAGGAACGGCAAGCAGGTCTGCGCGAACGTCGTCTTTGCGGACGGCCACGTGGAGAAGATCCGCCTGCCGCGCGACGGGCTGGGCGATTCGCAGCTGCGCGAGCTGACGGCGTGGCTCTGCAAGGGCGTGGACGTCTCGTTCGACGGCACGCAGTACCTGAAGAATGACAACTGACCGGCATCCCCTCGCCGATGTCAAGGTCATCGAGCCGCATGGCCTCTGCGCGGGCGTGAACGCCGCGATCGCGAAGGCCCTCAAGCTCCGCAACGTCTACTGCCTGCACGAGCTCGTCCACAACGAGATCGTCATCGGCGACCTGAAGGCGCTCGGCTTTCGCTTCGTCGATCGCATCGAGGACGTGCCCGAAGGCGAGACGGTCGTCTTCTCGGCGCACGGCGTCTCGCCGCGCGTCCGCGAAATCGCCGCCGCGCGCCGCCTCACCGTCGTGGACGCGACGTGTCCCTTCGTCGCGAACGTCCATAAGGCCGCGCGCGCGTTCGCCCGTCGGGGGCTACCCGTCGTCATTCTCGGCGACCCCGGACACGTCGAGTTCCAGGGCATCGCCGGCGAGGTCGGCGACGGGAACTGGCTGACGTTCGAGGAGGCGATGGGAAGAGGGAACGGGGAACGGCTCATTGGCGTCATCGCCCAGACGACGATGAACGCCGACGAGGTCGCGCGGCAGGTGGCCGAACTGCGCACGCGCTACGCCGTCGAGACGACGGCCGACGTCTGCCGCGCGACAAAGGCGCGGCAGGACGCCGTGCGCGCGTTCGCGGGCGACGCCGTGCTGGTGCTCGGCTCCCGCACGTCCGCCAACTCGACGCGGCTCGCGGAGGTCGCGGCGGCGACAGGCAAGCGCGCGTTCTTCGCGGGCACGATGGACGAGGTGCGCGCGCTGGACTTGTCCGGCGTGCGGACGCTGGGCGTGACGAGCGGTGCCTCGACGCCGGAGCGGTTCTTCGCGGATGTCGTGCGTTACCTGAAGAACGTGCCGCAGCACGTGGCGATCATCATGGACGGCAACGGGCGCTGGGCGACGCGGCGCGGACAGAAGCGCGGCGAGGGCCACAAGGCCGGGGCGAAGACGCTTGGCGACGTCCTCAACTGGTGCGGCGCGCGCGGCATCCGCTATCTCACGGTCTATGCGTTCTCGACGGAGAACTGGAAGCGTCCGAAGGAGGAGGTGGACGGCCTCATGTCCCTCTTCGCGCGGATGCTGAAGGCGAAGGAATCGAGCTTCCTGAAGAACGAGGTTCGCTTCCGCATGGTCGGCCGGCGCGGCGACCTGTCGCCGAAGCTCCTCGCCGTCATCGAGTCGCTGGAGAAGAAGACGGCGCGGTTCGCGCGGCAGTTCATCGTCGCGATCTCCTATGGCGGCCGCGCCGAGATCGTCGATGCGGCGAATGCCGCGATGAAGCGGGGCGAGCCGCTGACGGAAGAGACGTTCCGCAGCTTCCTCTACGCGCCGGACGTGCCCGATCCCGATCTCGTCATCCGCACGAGCGGCGAGCTGCGCACGTCGAACTTCCTCCTCTGGGAGGCGGCGTACAGCGAATACTATTTCACGGACACGCTCTGGCCGGACTTCTCGGAGGCCGAGTTCGACCGGGCCCTCGCGTCCTACGCGGCGCGCCATCGACGAAAGGGAGGCATATGAAGCATATGAAAGCGATTCGACGGATTGCGCGCCTGTGCGGCGTCGCGCTGCTGTTCGCCTGCGCGCATGACGCGCGAGCGGAGATTCAGGTCATCAACGGCGTGCGCTACGAGTGCGCCGACGGCCTGTGTCGACGGCTCGACGAACCGGCGGAGCCGGCGGCGGACGCGGCGTCCGCGCCAACGCCCGCATCGGCCGAGGCTGCGCCGCTGTCGCGTCCGCCGCGTCTCGCGCAGGGGTATATGGACGCGGCGGCGTTCCTGGCCTTCCTGCGTGGCGACGAGCCGGCGGCGCTGCCGACGTCCGCCGTGCTGCTGGTGCTGTCGCTCCTGCTGGCGGGCGCGGCCATGAACCTGACGCCCTGCGTCCTGCCGATGATTCCCGTGAACCTGCTGGTGATCGGCGCGTCCCTGCGGCGCGGTCTTCTCTACGGACTGGGCATCACGTGTGCCTACGGCCTGCTGGGCGTCTGCGCGGCCGTCGGCGGTCTCGCCTTCGGCACGATTCAGGCGAGCCCCGTCTTCAATGCGTGCGTCGCCGTCGTCTTCGCGGCGCTGGGGCTCTCGCTCTGCGGCGTCTTCCCGATTGACTTCACCCGTGTGCGCGGACGCGCGGGGCTTTCGTCCGGTGCGCGCGCGTCGGCGGCGTTCCCGTTCCTCATGGGCGCGCTCTCGGCGGTCCTCGCGGGCGCGTGCGTCGCGCCGGTCCTGATCTCGGCGCTTGTTCTGACGGCGAACCTGTATGCGCAGGGTCGGCTGCTGGCGCTTGGCCTGCCGTTCGCGCTGGGGCTTGGTCTGGCGCTGCCGTGGCCGTTCCTCGGCGCGGGACTGCACGTGCTCCCGAAGCCGGGCGCGTGGATGCGGTGGGTCAATCGCGTGTTCGCCATGCTGGTCTTCGGCTTCGCGGCGTGGTACGCGGGGCTGGCCGTGAAGGGCTTTGCGCGCGGCGGCGCGAGGGACGCGGGGGGCGCGGGAGACGGGCGCGGCGTCATCGACGTCGATCTCGCGTCGCTCGAGTCGCTGGCGTCGCTCCTGTCGCGTGCGCCGTCCGACAGGCCGGTGCTCGTCGATTGCTGGGCGACGTGGTGCAAGAGCTGTGCGGCGATGGAACGCGGCACGCTGCGCGATCCGCAGGTCGCGGCGGCGCTGAAGGCGTACACGGTCATCCGGTTGCAGGCCGAGGACCTTGCGGCGCTGAAGAGGCTTCCGGGGTTCGGGGGGATTCGCGGCCTTCCCGCGTTTGCGGTCTTCGAATGAGCCCGTCTTTATTGGGCTTTTTTCGCGTGACCCCTTGCGCACCCCCGAAAATATTGATATATTACGCACAGGCACGGGGGAGCGGTTCCCGCGTGCGTCAGTACAGAATCAAAAAAGGATCAAGAAAACATGGCTAAGAAACAGATCGTCCCGACCACGAAGAGCGGCATCATGCAGGCTCTCGCCGACGCCGGCGAAATCAGCAAGAAGCAGGCCGTCGCCGTCTACGAGAAGCTCATCGAGCTCGCGTACGAGGGCGCTCGCCAGAACGAGAAGGGCTGGGTCATTCCGGGCCTCGGCAAGCTCCTGATCAAGAAGCAGGGCGCGCGCATGGTCCGCAACCCGCAGACGGGCGAGGAGAAGAAGAAACCCGCGTGCAAGGTCGCGAAGTTCCGTCTCGCCAAGGCGGCGAAGGACGCGCTCGTTCCGCCGAAGAAGTAAGTCGGTCTGCGAACGCGCGTCCGCGCGTCGCGAACCCAGGCGCGGGCTTCCCTGAGCCCGCGCCTCTTCATGATGACAAAAGACCCATTTGGCGAGCTCTCCCCGAAGAGGGGGCTGCCGCCCGGACTGAAGCAGCGCTTCCCGGATCGCGTGCTCGTGATGACGACCGACCGCTGCTTTGGGGCCTGTCCCCACTGCACGCGCAAGTTCATCCTCGGGAAGGCGCCCGTCGTCTCGTCCGACGAGGACCTGCGGCGGTGCGTCGATTACGTGACGCGGCATCCGAAGGTGCGCGACGTGCTGCTGTCGGGCGGGGACGTGCTGACGCTCTCCGACGACGCGGTGATGCGCTTCGTCGAGGCGTTCGCCGCGCTGCCGCAGGTCGAGGTCGTGCGCATCTGCACGCGCGCGCCTGTCGCGAACCCCGCGCGCGTCACGGATCGCCTCGCGCGGCGGCTCGCGCGGTCGGGCAAGGTCTGGGCGAACGTGCACGTCAACACGGCGGCGGAGGCGCGCGTGGCGGCGGCGCCGGCGGCCAGGCTCGTGACGCGCGGCATCCCCGTCTCGTCCCAGACGGTGCTGCTGCGCGGCGTCAACGACACGCCGCAGAAGATGCTCGCGCTGCTGCGGGCGCTGTCCGCCGCGCGCATCCGCCCCTACTACGTCTTCCAGTGCGATCCGGTCGAGGGGCTGGTCGAGCGTTTCGGCGTGCCGCTTGCGAAGGCGAAGGCGATCGAGGCGTACTGCGCCGCGCGCATCGGCGGCCTCGCCCTGCCGCGCTTCGTCGCCGACCTGCCGGGCTCGCGCCGCAAAACGCCGCTCGACCTCCTGTAGTTCGGCGCAATATGCTATAATCCGCATAAGCGCAGGCGTCTGCGCGTACCTCAACCACAACCGAAAGAAGGAGAATCCGAAATGGAACTCAAGGGATCGAAGACGGAACAGAACCTGATGACGGCCTTTGCGGGCGAGTCGCAGGCACGCAACAAGTACGACTACTTCGCCTCGCAGGCGAAGAAGGACGGCTACGAGCAGGTCGCGGCCATCTTCCAGGAGACGGCGCTGAACGAGAAGGAACACGCGAAGATGTGGTTCAAGCTCTTCGCGGGCATCGGCTCGACGCCGGAGAACCTGCTGACCGCCGCCGCCGGCGAGCATGAGGAGTGGACCGAGATGTACCGGCGCATGGCCGAGGAGGCCGAGGCCGAGGGCTTTGCCGACATCGCCCTCAAGTTCCGCAAGGTCGCCGAAGTCGAGGCGCACCACGAGGCGCGCTACCGCAAGCTCGCCAAGAACATCGAGACGGGCGAGGTGTGGGTGCGCGTCGGCGCGAACAGGTGGCAGTGCCGCAACTGTGGCGCCATCGTCGAGGGCGAGCGGGCGCCGGAGAAGTGCCCCGTCTGCGACCATCCGAAGGCCTACTTCCAGCTGGAAGAGGACAACTTCTGACGCAGACCGTCCACGACATGTTCGATCTCGTCATCGTCACGGCCGCGAACCGGGCCCAGGCGCGCGGCTACCGCGCGCAGCTGCGCGGCCGCGCGCATTTCCGCGTCGTGCCCGATCCGGGCGACCGCCGCGTGGGGTCGCTCGGCGCGACCGTCAATGTCCTGCGGCGGCTGTTCGCGCGCGGCGTCCCGCCGACGGCCCGCGTCCTCGTCTGCCATTCGGGCGGCGACGCGAAGCGCACGCCCGCCTATGCGGCGATGGGCAAGGCGTTCGTGCCGATGCGTGACGGCCGGCCGATGCTCGACCACATCGTCGCGGCGATGGACGGCCTGTCCGCGCCGCCGGGCGTCACGGTCTGCTGCGGCGACGTGATCCCGTACCTCGATGCGGCGAAGGTCGCCTTTGCGCCGACGGGCGTGACGGGCGTCGCCTATCCCGACGGCCCGTGGCAGGCGCGGCGGCACGGCGTCTATGTCGTTGGGGAAGGTGGCGCGGGGAAGCGGGAACGGGTGCAGGCGGTCGCCGGTTTCCGGCAGAAGCCGCAGGTCCGGAAAGGCACGTTCCTGATCGACACGGGCATTCTGCATTTCGACTGGCAGACGGCCGGGAAGATGACGGCGCTGCCGATCGCCGGCGACATCTACGAGGAGTTCCCGGCGATGCTCCTGAAGGGCTTTGCGCCCTTTCACGTGTCGGTCGTGCCGTCCTGCAGGTTCTTTCACGTCGGCTCGTCGCGCGAGCTGCTCGACAGCCTCGGCACGAAGGGGACGCTCGTCGATGGCGTGGCGGCGCCGATCCGGCGGCTCGGCGGCGACAACATCGTGACGAACGTGCCGGCGTCGTACGGGCCGGTCAGCCTCGCGAAGGGCGAGTGCCTGACGTCGCTGCCGCTGGGGGATGACGGCTGGTACCACCTCAGGTACCGCATCGGCGACTCGTTCAAGACGGACGGCCTCTGGGAGAGGCATGGCCTGGGCGAGAAGATGAAGAGCGTGAATCCCGACAGGCTCTTGGCGCTTCGCCGCGACGCCCCGCGCGCGATCCGCGCGCCGCGCGCCGTCCGCGTGACGGCGCCCGTCCGGCTCGACTTCGCGGGCGGCTGGTCCGACACGCCGCCGATCTGCTACGCCGAGGGCGGGACGGTGCTCGCGGCGGCGGTGACGGTCGACGGGCGGCGTCCGATCGAGGTGACGGTCTCGCCGCGCAGGGATCGGCTCGTCAAGGTCGTCTCGAAGGACCTCGGCAAACGCAAGCTGATCAAGTCGGCGGCGGAAATCGCCGATCACCACGATCCGCACGACTGGTGCTGCCTCGTGAAGTCCGCGCTTGCCGTGACGGGATTCGCGTTCGGCTCGCGCGGCCTCGACATCGTCATTTCGTCCGACTTGCCGAAGGGCAGCGGCATGGGCACGTCGTCCATCCTCGGCGCGGCGACGATCACCGCGCTCCTGGGCACGTTCGACGTGGATCGCGTCGGTGCGCTCACGCTGAAGCTGGAGCAGGAGATGCGCACGGGCGGCGGCTGGGAGGACCAGTTCGCGGGCCTGACGCCGGGGCTGAAGATGCTGCGCTCGAAGCCGGGGCCGGAACAGGCGATTCGCGTGTCGCCGGTCAAGGTCTCGCCGAAGGCCCTGCGCGAGCTGAAGGCGCGCAGCCTCCTCTACTTCACGGGGCAGAAGCGCATGGCGCGGAACGTGCTGCGGCGCGTGCTCGGCTTCTATGCGGAGAATCCGCACGGCTTCGGCAAGATCCTGATCGATTCCGTCAAGCGGAGCGCGGAAGCGGCGGCGCGCGCGCTTGCGCGGGGCGACCTCGATCGGTTTGCCGCATGCGTAAACGAGTATTGGCGCGACAAGAAGCTTCTTGACGCGGGCTCGACGAACGAGAAGGTCGACGACATCATCGACGCGATCCGTCCGCACGCCTCGGCCGTCTCGCTTGCGGGCGCGGGCGGCGGCGGGTTCATGTACATTCTCGCGAAGTCCTCGGCCGATGCGAAGCGGATTCGCCAGATTCTGGAAAAGGCGCCGCCCAGCCCGCATTCGCGGTTCTACGGCTTTGACCTTGACGCGGTTGGTATGACCGTCGAGAATTTGGTATAATGCCCGAATTTGAATGCAGAAGGACTTTCAGATTGCCGTCTTCGAGGGCGGAACGCTCCGCGTCGTCAAGTCCGGGAACCCCGGGCGCGAGGCGGTGCTGGCGCTGCCGCTCAACCGGCTGCTCGCGAAAATGGTGCGCGTGCCGGCGGGCGAGGACGCCGTCGCCGTGGCGACGCCGGTCCTGCAGGCACTGAGCCCGTTTCCCGACGAGCCGCTGACGGTCAGCTGCGAGACGGTGCGCGAGACGGCGGAGGGCTCGGTCGTCCTCGCGGCGGCGCTGCCGGAGAGCGCGACGGACGACCTCGCCGAGGCGCTGGACGCGCAGAAGCTCAACGTGACGCGCATCGACCTGCTGGCCCTCGGCCAGCTGCGCGCGATCTGGGGGCGCTTTGACGCCTCCGACGGAAAGCGGCGACTCGTCCGCATCACGTCGCCGGACGGCCAGGCGCTGATCGTGCTGGACGGCGACCAGCCCGTCGCGTTGCGCGGGCTAGCCGACGCGGGCGACCGGGAACGCGAGGAGATGCTGCTCCTGCTGGAGGCGGAGTCGTTCGGCGGGCCGAAGCCGCTCGCCGAAACGGTCGAGGTCGAGGCGTCCGACGCGGCGGTCGAGGGCGTCGCGGAGCGGTCGCTGGACCCGTCGGCCCTGAACGCCCTGCCGGCGAGCTGGCGCGAGGTGCTGGAGGAGACGCGCTTCAAGGCGACGCTCGTGCGGCGGCTCTCCGTCGCCGTCGGGCTGTGGCTTCTCGTGATGGGCGTCCTCTTCGGCGTGCCGGTCGTCTACGGGTTCATGGCCGACCACCAGAAGGGCCTGTCGAGACAGCACGCGCGGCAGTACCGCCTCGTGAGCGACAAGAAGAAGAAGGTGGACGTCTTCAAGGAGTATTCCGACCACGGGCGCGGCGCGCTGGAGATCATGAAGGCGGTGTCGGACCGTCTGCCCGCCGGCGTCACGCTCTCGAACTGGAGCTATGACCGCAAGACGGGGCTTCGGATTTCGGGCGACGCCGAGACGGACACCGAAGTCTACGACTTCAAAAACGCGATGGAGGAGCTGGCGTTCGGCGAAGACGAGGACGCCGAGCGGGTCTTCCAGACCGTCGAGCTCGGCAAGCTCAGCATGTCGAAGGGCCGGCAGCGGTTCGACCTGGACCTCGGCTTCGAGGCGAAGGAGGAAGAGGAATGAACGCGATGACGCTGAAGCAGAAGGCCGCTTTCGCCGTCCTGGCCGTCGTCGGGCTCTACGTGATCGCGGCGCTGGCGTGGTTCCTCTCGGCGGAGTCCGCCTGGAAGAAGGCCGCGCGCCGCTACGGGCAGGCGAAGGCGACGTACCTGAAGGAGGAGCGGCTCATTGCCGACAAGGCGAAGTGGGACGCGGCGTACGAGACGGAGAAGGCGGCGATGCCGACGTTCGCGGCGGGCAAGGCAACGGACACGACGTGGCTGCAGAAGATGGGCGAGATCGCGACGCGCAACCTCATTCAGATCTCGCAGCGCGGCACGCAGAAGGAGAAGCTGGAGATCGACGACGTGACGGTGCTGCCGATCGACGCGAGCTGGGAAGGCTCGCTGGAGGCGCTCGTCAAGTTCCTGCACGAGCTGGAGAATTCGGACGAGGGGCTTTTCGACATCGCCGAGCTGCGCTTCCGCCCCAGCGCGAAGAAAGGCTACCTGCGCGGCGACTTCACGCTCAACTGCGCGTACATGAGGGAGTAGGTGGAAAGGTGGAAGAGTGGAAAGGTGGAAGAGTAAAGGAAGGGAATTTATGAAAAGAGCAACAATCAGTGTCCTGTCCTGTGCGGTCGCCCTGTCGGCGTTCGCGGCGGCGCCGTCGCTGCGCTCACGGCTTCTCGGCGGGCGCGCCGGTGACGCGCGCCCGGACAGCGCCGCGCGCCCGGCGGCTGCGGCGCAGCCGCCGGCGGTGACGGACGACGAGGCGACGCCGCAGCCGACGGGAAGCCACGCCCTCAACTGGGACGGCGCGGCGAGCGACATCATCATCATGGCCTACGGCGACGAGGTCGGCAAGACCATCCTCAAGGACCCGGCCTGCCCGTCGGCGACGATCACGCTCAAGTCCAAGCAGGGGCAGAAGCTCTCGCGCGAGGAGTACCTGGAGGCGATCGAGACCGTGCTGGAAATGAACGGCATCCACCTCGAGCCGTACAAGGACAGCTTCATCCGCGCCCTGCCGCGCAAGGACGTGCGCAAGGAGGGCATTCCGATCCTCATGGATTCCGAGACGAAGCTCGGCGAGAGCGGCAAGGTCGTCTCGATGATGATTCCGTTCACGAACATGACGGCCGAGGACGCGCAGAAGGTGCTGGAGGGCTTCAAGTCGAACGCGGGTCTTCTCATCGTCTTCGAGCGGACGAACAAGATCCTCGTCACGGACACGGAGCAGAACATCAACCGCATGCTGGAGATCGCGCGGGCGATCGACGTCGCCGCGCCCGTGACGGAGCAGGTCTTCGTGCGCCAGATCAAGCACGCGGCGGTCGATGACGTGCAGAAGGCCCTTCAGGCGATCGTCGACGACGCGATGAAGTGGCAGGAGAAGAACAAGGCACCGACGAACCCCTCGGCGCAGCAGCAGCCGTTCAACCGCCCGATGCTGCGGCGGGGGCTTTTGGGGCGCAACCGGGCGGAGCCCCAGCCGGCGGCGCAGCCCGTGAACAACGAGTCGATCTTCATGAACGTCTCGGACGCCGACCGCGGCATGATCCGCGGCAAGGTGCTGATCGTGCCGGACGAGCGGTCGAACAAGCTCATCATCATCACGTCAAAGGCGAACATGGACTTCTTCGACAAGGTGATCGAGCAGCTGGACGTCGAGACGACGCCGGACACGGTCGTGAAGGTCTACCGCCTGAAGTACGCGGACGCCGAGGACGTTTCGGACATGATCAACGACCTGATCGGCAACTCGTCGTCGTCGCAGAACAAGACGAAGAACACGAACCCGAACGCGAAGCAGGGCGCGGGCGGCAACATCACGCGCAGCAATTCGCCGCCGGCGGCGCGGAAGCCGGCGAACCAGCGCACGGGCGAGGCGAAGGCCGGCGAGCTCTCGAAGGAGAACACGACCGTCCTCGCCGACAAGCGCATCAACGGCCTCGTCGTCATGACGAACAAGGAGCTCGTGCCCACGATCGAGTCGATCATCGAGTCGATGGACATCAAGCTCTCGCAGGTGCTGATCGAGACGGTCATCATCGAGGTTCAGCTGGGTGACGACATCTCGACCGGAATCGACTGGGTGCATGGCATGCAGGCGAAGGGCGACCAGTATCGCCAGGCGATTGGCGGCGGCGGCGGGCAGAACATCGTCGCCACGGCGGCGAGCGGGCTCACGAATGCGTTCATCAATGCGGTCGGCAAGAGTCTCCCCGCCCTGTTCACGCCGGGTGGCGTGGGCTTGACGTATGGCGTCTATTCCGAGCGGCTGGACCTCGGCGCGGTCATCAAGGCGTCGAAAAACGATTCGCGCTCGAAGTACGTTGCCTCCCCCGTCATCATGACGGTGGACAACAAGGAGGCTACGATTGACGCGACGCAGAAGCGCCAGTTCCTGACGGGCTATCAGGTGTCGTCGTCGGTCTATGCGTCGGGCAATTCCACTGCGCCGCAGTATTCGTCCGAAGAGCTCGGCATCACCATCAAGGTCACGCCGAAGATCAATCCGAACGGCACTGTCATGCTGGAGGTCGAGGAGGAGTATTCGCAGCTGGGCGCGAAGCAGACGATTCTCGATCCGTCCAGCAACGAGGTGCAGATCGACACGTCGCTCAAGCGCAAGATGGCGGCGGACGTGCTGCTGGAGAACAGCCAGACGGTTGTGCTGGGCGGACTGACGGAAACGAAGATCTCCGAAAGCGAGGGCGGCATCCCGATTCTGAAGGACATTCCGTGGATCGGAAAGTATCTCTTTGGCTCGACTTCGTCGTCCGAGACGCGTAATGAGCTTCTGGTCTTCATGACGCCCTATGTGCTGGACGACAGCGAGGCGGCGCAGGTCGAGGCTTTGCGGCGCAAGAAGGTTCTGAGCGATCCGCGTCCGTGGGACGACCGCGGCTGGTCGGCGTCGGCGTTGGCCGATCCGGTCACGAAGAAGGAGCAGATGCGCCGTCTGCAGGACGAGTGGAAGAAGCAGGACGAGGAGCGCCAGGCGCGCCTTGCCATCGAGCAGGAGAAGGTCAAGCGTGCGCAGAAGCTGAAGGGGCTCACGGTCGAGGAACGCAACCTCTGGCTGAAGATGCACAAGGAGGAGCTTGAAGAGGAGGCGCAGGAGGAGCTGGAGGAGAAGATGCTCGACGAGAAGAGCCAGAGCGCGCTTCGCAAGCTTGCGGAAGAGGTGCGCGCGCGAAAGCTCGCCGAGGCCGAGGCCGAGATGAAGAAGGACGACGCGCCCGAAAAGGCGAAGGGCGAGACGGACGCGAAGGCCGGAACGAACGGGAAGGCCGAATGACGCGAGTGACTTGAGAGACGAGAGAGACATGAGAGACGCGAGCGGCGAGTGACATGAGAGACGCGAGAGACTTGAGAGGAGATGACATGAGAGACATGAGAGACGCGAGGGGCGAGAGGCCTCTTGTCTCTCATGACCCTCAAGTCTCTCGCGTCATTTCCCAAGTCTCTCGCGCCCCTCGCGTCTCTCGCGTCATTTCCCACGTCTCTCATGACCCTCACATCACTCGCGTCATTTCCCGAGTCTCTCGCGCCCCTCGCGTCTCTCACGTCGTCTCGAGCCTCATTTCCCCTTAACGGAGCCTTGTCATGAATCAAAGGAACATCTCTTTCATCGCCCTTGCGCTCGCCATCCTGGCGGCGGCGGTGGCGGCGGTCGTCGTGAGCGTCAGCCGCTCGTCCGAGGCGCAGGCGCGCGCCGAGGCCGAGGCGGCCGCCGCCGAGAAGGCGGCGGCGCTCGCCAAGGCCGCGACGAAGACCGCCGAAGCCGAAGAGGCGAAGGCGCGCGCGGCCGAGGCGGCGCGCGAACAGGCGAAGGAAGACCGCGCCGCGAAGGAGGCCGCCGCCGCGCAGGCGCGCGCGGACGCCGAGGCGGCGAAGGAACGGCGCGCCCAGGCCGAGGCGCAGCGGCAGCAGGCCGAGGCGGCGGCCGAGACGGCGAAGGAGAACCGCCTCGCGGCAAAGCTCAAGGCCGAGGCGGCGGCGGACGAGAAGGCGAAGGCCGTCGCCGTCCGGAAAGCCGAGGAGGCCCAGGCCGAGGCGGCGGCGGACGCGCTCGCGGCGGAGAGGCTCCGTTCCGAGAAGGTCATCGCCGAGGCGAAGCTCCTGGAGCTCCGCAAGATCGACTTCGAGACGGCCGCGCGCGACCTGCGCGAATGGCGGCAGGACCTGGAGGCGCGCGAGCGCGCGCTGCAGCCGGAGAAGACGGTGACGGATCTCGCGTGGGCCGGCGGCATGGAGGACACCGTCATCGACGCCGACGGGAACGTCCGCAAGCAGGAGAAGAAGGCGTACCGCGCCGAGGACGACAAGACGCTGCCGCGCGCGACCCGCCGCCTCGCGCGCGCCGAGCGACTGGCGTCCGAAGCCGCCGCCGCCGAGGCCGCGCAGGTGCGCGCGGCCATCGTCGCCGCGCTCGAACGGCTCTATGTCGCGGCCCTGAAGGAAGACCGCGTCCTCGACGCCGACTACTGCCGCAAGGCGCTCAAGTCCCTCTATCCCGACTGGGAGTTCGCGGGCGCGCCGTCGTCGCGCCCTTGATTTGCCGAAACGAACTATGGTATAATTTCCCTTCAAAATCTCAACAAAGAGGATAAAATTCGATTATGGCTAAAGACTCGGTTGTCCGGAACAACATCTGGAAGTGGCTCATCCTGCTGCTGATCGCGGGTATTTCCTATTACGTCTGCACGCCGCCGGCCGAGAAGTTCCGGTTCGGCCTCGACCTGAAGGGCGGCACGTCCTTCACGCTCGGCGTCGACACCGACAAGCTCGCGCAGTCGATCATCGCGGCGAACCCGGCGATCACGAACACGCCCGGCGCCGTCGAGCGCGAGATCGAGAAGACGCTGGCGGGCTGCGACGACCGCATCATCTCCGTCATCCGCCGCCGCGTGGACGCGATGGGGACGAACGAGCCGGTCATCCAGGGCCTGAAGGGCCACCGCCTGCTCGTGCAGCTCCCCGGCGTCGACGAGGAGGTGCGCAAGGCCGCGAAGGCGTCGCTCCAGAGCGCGGCGTTCCTGGAGTTCCGCCTGACGCACCCGAAGAACGACCAGCTCGTCGCGAAGCTCCTCTCGAAGGACGTCGCGCCGGAGGGCTACAAGAAGAGCGGCAACGGCTATGCGCGCCTGGAGAACTGGCCCGAGATTTCCCAGAAGCCGGGCTACGCCGCGCGCCTCGCGGCGTTCGAGGCGCCGGACGCCCGCTACAGCTTCATGCTGGAGGACAACGGCGACGGCACGTACTCGCCGAACTACGTCGCGCGCTCGACCGAGCCGCGCGTGACGGGCGAGGACCTCGTCTCGGCCGCCGTCCAGCGCGATCCGACGTCGGGCGGGCTCTCGATCGGCTTCCGCCTCTCCGGCGAGGGCGGGCGCAAGTTCTCGACCCTGACGCGCAACTACAAGGCGCACGGCCCGAAGAACCCGACCGACCGCGGCCGCCAGCTCGCGATCGTCCTCGACGACACGCTCATCTCCGCGCCGGTCATCAACAGCGAGATCGGCGCGCAGGGCGAGATCACGGGCCGCTTCGACGCGAAGAGCGCGAAGAAGCTGGCGGACGAGCTGAACGCGGGCGCACTGCCCGCGCCGCTGAAGATCCTCGCCGAGACGACGGTCGCCCCGACGGTCGGCGACGACGCGATCCACGCGGGCGCGGTCGCCGCGACGATGGGCTTCTGCCTCGTCGCGATCTTCATGTTCATCTACTACTGGCGCGCCGGCCTCGTCGCCGACATCGCGCTTTTCCTCGACATCGCGCTCCTGCCGACCGCGCTCGTCCTCTGCGCGAACGTCCTCGGCGTCTTCGCGCACGACCCCTCGATGGGCGGCGGCGGCTCGATGCAGCTGCCCGTCCTCACGATGCCGGGCATCGCCGGCCTCGTCCTCTCGCTCGGCATGGCGGTTGACGCGAACGTCCTCATCTTCGAGCGCATCCGCGAGGAGTTCCAGGCGGGCCGCACGGCCGGCCAGGCGATCGCGAACGGCTACGGCCGCGCGTTCACGGCGATCTTCGACTCGAACCTGACGACGATCATCACGGGCGTCATCCTCTTCGTCGTCGGCACGGGCCCCGTGCGCGGCTTCGCGATCACGCTGACGGCGGGCGTCGTCATCTCGATGTTCACGGCCGTCGTCGTCACGCGCCTCGTCTTCGACCACTGCGTCGACCCGAACCGCACGAAGCCCTTCAAGATGATGCAGGTCTTCCGGAAGCCGAACTTCGACTTCATGAAGGTCCAGAAGTACACGGTCGGCGTCGCGTTCGCGCTCGTCGCGGTCACGATGGCGGTCTTCGCGGTGCGTCTCGCGACGAACAAGGCGGCCGTCCTCTCCGTCGACCTGACGGGCGGCACGTCGATCGTCTACAGCCTGAAGCAGGACGCGAAGCCGGAGACGGCGGCGATCCGCGAGGCCCTGAACGGCTTCGACAACGCGGCGGTGATCCAGTACCAGGAGGGCGTCGGCGACGCCACGCTCCTCGTGAAGACCGGCGAGACGGCCGAGACGGCCAAGGGCGCGGCGCTGGAGAACCACGACGTCGGCGCGCACGTGACGAAGCTCCTGCAGGCGAAGTTCCCCGACGCCCAGTTCAAGGCCGCGTCGGTGGACGAGGTCGGCTCGATCGTCGGCGCGGACCTCAAGAAGAGCGGCACCTACGCGGTCGTCTTCTCGCTCCTCGCGATTCTCCTCTACGTCGGCTTCCGCTTCCAGTTCGGCTTCGGCCTCGGCGCCCTCGTCGCGCTCGCGCACGACGCGCTGATCTCGCTCGGCCTCTTCTCGCTCTGCGGCCGCCAGGTCTCGCTCATCGTCATCACCGCGATCCTCACGATCATCGGCTACTCGGTGAACGACACGGTCGTCGTGTTCGACCGCATCCGCGAGATGCTGCACCACGACAGGAAGATGACGTTCCGCGAGCTCTGCAACGCCTCGATCAACGCCTGCCTCTCGCGCACGGTCATCACGTCCCTGACGACCTTCTTCGCAGTCCTGGCGCTCTTCGCGTTCGGCGACGGCTCGATCTTCGACTTCGCGCTCATCATGCTCTTCGGCATCATCGCGGGCACGTTCTCGTCGGTCTTCATCGCGACGCCGATCATGTACTGGTGGTACAAGGGCAAGCGTCCGGCGTTCGACGCCGAGGCGCAGGCGTAAGTGGATCGCCTGGCGTATCTCGTCCGGCGCCTCATCCTGGTGATCCCGACGTTTGTCGGGATCACCATCGTTTGTTTTGCGCTGACGCGCTTCCTGCCGGGCGGGCCGGTCGAGATCCGCCTCCTGCGGATGAGGGGCCTCGCCGCGCAGGGCGGCGGCGCGGGCGAGGCGGGGGCCGCGCCGGCGGCGGGGGCGAGCGCCGTCACGGAGGACTACCGCAAGGAGCTGGAGGCGCAGTTCGGCTTCGACAAGCCGCTCGTCCGCCAGTACTGGGACTGGCTCGTCGTCCACCGCATGGGGCTGACGCTGCCGAGCTACGACTACCCGGACAAGACGGCGTGGCAGCTCATCCGCGCGCGCATCCCCGTCTCGCTCTGGTTCGGCCTGGCGGCATTCGCGCTGACGTATCTCATCTGCATCCCCCTCGGCATCGCCAAGGCGCTGCGCCACCGACAGGCCTTTGACGCCGTCTCGTCGCTCGTCGTGTTCGTCGCCTACGCCGTGCCGTCCTTCGCGCTCGCGATGCTGCTGAAGACGCTGTTCTGCGGCACGGTCGAGGGCTTCTGGGACGTCTTTCCGCTCGGCGGGATCTCCAGCGACTTCGACCTCGAGCCCTCGTTCGGCGTGTGGCTCGCCGACCGCGCGTGGCACATGGCGCTGCCGGTCGCCTGCTATGTCGCGGGGTCGTTCGCGATGCTGACGCTGCTCATGAAGAACTCGCTTCTCGACCAGATCTCGGCGGACTACATCCGCACGGTGATCGCGAAGGGCGCGACGCGGCGGCGCGCGATCTGGCTGCACGCCTTCCGCAACGCGCTCATCCCGGTCGCGACGGGGCTCGGGCCGATGATCGGGCTGCTCTTCGCGGGCTCCATCGTCATCGAGACGATCTTCGAGATTCCCGGCATGGGGCGGCTCTCGTGGGACGCGCTGATCGGGCGCGACTACGCCGTCTTCCTCGCGCTTCTCGCGCTCACGGCGAGCTTCCAGCTGGTCGGCAACCTCCTGAGCGACGTCCTCTACATGCTCATCGACCCGCGCATCGACTTCTCGAGGAAGTGACGGAGGGCCGCCGGGAACGGGATGTCGCGCGTTCCTCGCTTGACGGGCCAAGGGCTTCAGGCGCCGGCGCGCCTCGGCGGCGTCGGGTCTGCGCGCCACGCGCGCATGGACTTGCCGTAGCGCTTGAGGAAGGCCGTGCGCAGGGCGTTCTCCGTCCGCCAGCCGCAGAGCCCCGCGAGGGCGTTCATCCGCTGGGACTTGCTGCGCAGGAGCAGTTCGACGCGCTCGAAGCGCACGTTCAGGATCTCCTCCAGGATGGTGCGCCCCGTCGCCTTCTTGAAGTCCATTTCGGCCAGGCGGCGGGATCCCGGCATCACGGCGGCGACGTCGGCGGCGGTGATCCCCTCGCAGGCCTTCTCGCGGATGAACGCGAGGGCCCTGCCGACGCGCGGGGGCGTGCCGATGCCGGCCGGCGTGGAGGCGCGGCGGATCAGGCCCAGCACCGAATAGGTCTCGCGCACGGGCGGCGCGCGGGGCGTGTCGATGAGGGAGGAGAGGATCTTCGCCGCGCGGTAGCCGGCCTGCTCGAAGTCGAGGAGGATGCTGGAGAGCGGCGGGGTCGTGTTCTCGCAGAGCGAGGAGTCGTTGTCCGCCCCGATGACCGCGAGGCTCTTCGGCACGCGGAGGCGCAGCTTGCCGGCGAGGTCCAGCACCTCCCCGGCGGCGTAGTCGTTCTCGGCGAAGACGCCGCAGGGCTTGGGGATCGTGCGCAGCCACTCGCGCAGGGCCTCGCCGCGCGCGCGCGGCGTCCGGAACGATTCGGCGCGCCCGAAGACGCGGCAGGGATAGCCGTTCGTCCAGAGCGTGCGGCGGAACTCGGCCTCGCGGTCGCGGCTCCAGAAGTGGTTGCCGCCGGAGGCGACGAAGCCGAAGGACGTGAACCCCGCCGTCAGGAGTTCCTGCGCGGCGCAGCGGCCGGGGCCCCTGTTCGAGGGGTTCACGAACGAGGCGGTGCGCGGCAGCGTGCGCGGGTCGCGCCCGATGAAGACGGCGGGGAGGCGCCCGAACGCCGCGGGGTCGAAGTAGTCCGCCGTCTCCCCGGAACATTCCACGAGGCAGCCGAGGGGCTTCCAGAAGTCGATGAGCGTCGGGATGGACGGCGGGTGCGGCGTCGGCTCGACGACCTGCAGACGCCACTTGCGGGCGCGCGCGAAACGGTAGGCGCCGGCGAGCTCCTTCTGCCAGGCCTGCCGCCGCGACGTGTGGAAAAAGAGGATGGTCTTCATCGCGCCGCCTAGTATAGCAGACGGAAAGGCGGTTTCGCATTGTTGGCGGAAATTTTTTGCGTTTCATTGGCGTTGCCATGCGGCGCCCTGCCGTACAATACGGGCGGTCTCAGAAAAGGAGGACCGTTACGATGATGGACAAACAGGAACTGCGGCAGTATATCGACAAGTACAGGAAATGCCTGCTCGAATCGGTCGAGTGGTGGCAGAAGTTCTCGCCGGACGCGAAGCACGGCGGCTTCTACAACTACCTCGGCCGCGACGGCAAGGTGCTTTTCACCGACAAGAACGTCCGCCAGCAGGGGCGCGACGTCCTCCTGTTCGCGCGCGCCTACAACGAGATCGAGCCGCGCGCGGAATGGCTCGACCTCGCGCTCCGGGGCATCGCGTTCATCGAGGACCACTGCTTCGACGAACGCGACGGCCGCACCTACTACGAGGTGACGGAGGACGGCCGCCCCGTGCGCAAGCGCCGCTACGTCGTCACCGAGCACTACACGGTGATGGCCTACATCGAGCTTTACAAGGCGACGAAGGACCCGGCCTGGAAGGCGAAGGCCGAGCGGCTCTACAAGACGATCATGATGTACTACTACAACCCCGAGCTGCTGCCGCCGAAGTACTACCCGGCGCGCAAGGTGCGGGCGCACAACATCCCGATGATCATCTCCTGCACGTCGATCATGATGCGCGAGCTGGGCGGCGACACCGCGCTCTACGACAAGACGATCGCGACGTGCTTCAAGGAGGTCTACGCGACGTTCATGGACTACGGCAAGAAGGCCCTGCGCGAGATCGTGAACGCCGACGGCACGCCGTGCGAGACGCCCGAGGGCCGTACGATCAACCCCGGCCACTCCATCGAGACGAGCTGGTTCACGATGGAGGAGGCGAAGCACCAGAAGGACGAGAAGCTCCTCAGGAACGGCCTGCAGGTGCTCGACTGGGCGCTCGACTGGGGCTGGGACACCGTGCAGGGCGGCGGCGGGATCATCTACTTCCGCAACGTCGACGAGGCCGAGGGCCACGAGCCCGACCAGTACGAGCACGAGCTCAAGCTCTGGTGGCCGCAGAACGAGGCGATCTACGCGACGTTCCTCGCCTGGACGCTCACGAAGGACGAGAAGTACCTCGCCTGGTTCCGGAAGATCGAGACGTGGTTCTTCGACCACTTCCCCGACAGGGAGTACGGCGAGATCATCAAGTACCTCCGCCGCGACGGCACGCCGTCCTGCACGATGAAGGGCACCCGCTGGGCCGGCGCGTTCCACTACCCGCGCATGCTCTTCAACCTCATCCGCCTCATGCAGGAGGAGCTCGCGAAATGAGCTACGCGGAGCGGATGGCGCGCCTGAGGGCGCGGAAGGCCGCCCAGACGGAAGAGAAGCAGGCGGCGCTCGGCGCGCGCGACGAGGACGACTACGGCCTCGTCCTGCCGCCCGAGACGTTCACGGCCGACCTACCCGTGCGCGACGCGGCCGGGCAGTTCTCCGGCCCGCGCGCGTGGGCGGCGAACTTCCGCTGGCTCATGGAGCGCCATCCGCTCTACATCGACCCCGACGACGCGCTCGCCGGCCGCTGGATGTTCATGCTCTCGCGCATGCGCCTCGGCTACCGGCTCTCGCGCTCCAACTTCGCGTTCGACTACTCCGCCCTCGAACCGCTCCAGAAGAAGTACGACATCACGTCCGGCATCGGCAAGGACGCGCACTTCGCGCCGGACTACAGGATTGGCCTGGAGCTGGGCTGGGGCGGGCTCCTCGCGAAGGTGCGCGCGGCGCGGCGTTCGTTCGCCGCCGATCCCGTAGCCGCCGAGCTGCTGGAGGCGGAGGAGACGGCGGTCCTCGGCGTGCAGGCGTGGATCCGGCGCCTCGGCGAGGCGGCCGCCGACCGGTCGATGGCCGAGGCGGACGCCGAGCGCCGCGCGAACCTCGTCGCGATGGCGCGCACCTGCTTCGCGATCGTCGACGCGCCGCCCGCGACGTTCCGCGAGGCCGTGCAGTGGATCGCCGTCTTCAACATGGCCTCGCGCACCTACAACCGCGACGGCGCGGGCGGGCAGCTCGACGAGCTGCTGCGCCCCTACTACGTGCGCGACACGGCCGCCGGCCTCCTCACCGACGAAGAGGCCGAGTTCCTCTGCTTCTGCCTGCTGCTCAACGACCCCCACTACTACCAGCTCGGCGGGCCGGCGGCGGACGGCTCCGACCAGACGAGCCGCATGAGCTTCATCATCCTCGAAGCCGCCGCGAAGCTGAAGGCGAGCTGCAACCTGACGATCCGCGTGTGGGACGGCATGGACCGCCGCCTCTACCGGCGCGGCGTCGAGATCCTGCTCCAGAACCGCCTCGGCTACCCGCGCTTCTCGGGCGACAAGGCCCTCGTCGCGGGCTTCATGAAGAACGGCTACTCCGCCGAACTCGCCCGCAGCCGCATCGCCGTCGGCTGCAACTGGATGTCGCTGCCGGGGCTTGAGTACACGCTGAACGACGTCGTCAAGATCAACGTCGCCAAGGTCTTCGAGGTCGCGTTCGCCGAGTCGGATTCGCTTGCGGAGCTGGTGGCGAACTACCGCAAGCACTTCCGGGCGGCCGTCGCCGTGACGGCGCAGGGCATTGACTTCCATCTCGACCACCAGTACCTGAACGAGCCGGAGCTTCTCCTGAACCTCCTCTCGCACGGGCCGATCGAGAAGGGCAAGGACGTCTCGCACGGCGGCGCGACGTACTACAACATGGCGATCGACGGGGCGGGCCTCGCCGTCGTCGCGGACAGCTTCGGCGCGCTGGAGGAGCGTGTCGAGACGGAGAAGGCCCTCACGTTCGCGCAGGTCAAGGCGGCCGTCGCGTCGAACTTCGCGGGCGACGAGGGCGAGCGCATCCGCCGCCTGCTCGACGCCTCCGGCCGCTACGGCCACGGCGGCACGGCGGCCGACCGCTGGGCGGTGCGCCTGACGGAGATCCTGAACGAGGAAATCGCCGGGCACACGACGCCGCACGGCTTCAAGCTGATCCCCGGCTGGTTCACGTGGGCGGACACGATCCGCTTCGGCAAGGCCGTCGGCGCGACGCCGAACGGACGCAAGGCGGGCGAGCCGATCTCCCACGGGGCGAATCCGCTCCCCGGCTTCCGCAAGGACGGCGCGCTCACGGCGATGGCGCGCGCCGTCGCCTCGGTGCAGCCCGGCTGGGGCAACACCGCGCCGTGGCAGCTGGAGGTCGACATCGGCCTCGCGGACGATCCGGGCGCCGTCGACAAGGTCATGGCGCTCCTGGACGGACACTTCGCGCTGGGCGGCACGCTCGTCAACATCAACGTCGTGGACGCCGAGAAGATCCGCGCCGCCCACAAGGACCCGTCGAAATACCCCGACCTCGTCGTGCGCGTGACGGGATTCACCGCCTACTTCAACTCGCTCTCGCCCGCGTTCCGCGAACTCGTGGTGAAGCGCCTCGTCAAGGAGACGATCTAAATGCTCTTGAACGGAATCGACTGGGCCGTCATCGCCGCGTTCTTCGCCGTGCTGGCGCTCATCCCGTCCGTCGCCGCGCGCCGCGCGAAGAGGACGGCGAACGACTTCTTCACCTCCGGGAAGTCCATGCCGTGGTGGCTCATCGGCTTCTCGATGGTCGCCGCGACGACGGCGACGGACAGCGCGAACTTCTTCACCGAGGTCATCCGCCGCGACGGCATGGGCGGCAACTGGATCATGTGGGCGTTCATCCTGACGGGGCTCCTCACGGTCTTCGTCTACGCGAAGCTCTGGGTCAGGTCGGGCGTGACGACGGACATCGAGTTCTACGAGCTGCGCTATTCGGGGAAGCCCGCCGCGTTCCTGCGCGCGTTCCGCACGCTCTACCTCGGCGTCGTCTTCAACGTGCTCGTGCTCGGCAACGTCATCCTCGCGGCGGTCAAGATCGGCGTCGTCCTCTTCGGCATCGAGCCGTCGACCATCTACCGGGTCACGGTCGTCGCCTCGGTCGTCTACACGTTCTTCGGCGGCATTCGCGGCGTCATCTGGACGGACTTCTTCCTCTTCCTCGTCATCATGGCGGGCGCGGTCGCGGCGATGGTCTACGGCCTCAGGCTGCCAGAAGTCGGCGGGATGGCGGGCATCGTCTCGAACCCCGAGACGGCGTGGCGGCTGTCGATCCTGCCGGACTTCTCGTCGTGGGACACGCTGCTCGTCATGTTCGTCCTGCCGCTCGCCGTGCAGTGGTGGAACGTGTGGAAGGCGGGCAGCGAGCCGGGCGGCGGCGGCTACATCGTCCAGCGCATGCTGACGGCGAGGTCGGCGACGCACGCCCTCGGCGGCACGCTCTTCTTCAACGTCCTCAACTGGGTGATCCGTCCGTGGCCGTGGTACATCGTCGGTCTCTGCTCGGTGCTCGTCTACCCGGACCTCGCGTCGATCCAGGCGGCGTTCCCGAAGGTCGATCCGTCGCTCATCCACGGCGACATGGCGTATCCGGCGATGCTGACGAAGGTGCCGAACGGCTGGCTCGGCCTCGTCGCCGCGTCGATGATGGGCGCGCTCTTCTCGACGGTCGCGGCGCACCTCAACCTCGGCAGCGCCTACGTGGTGAACGACTTCTGGAAGCGTTTCGTGCGGCCGTCGGCGGGCGACCGCGAGCTCATCTGGGTCGGGCGCGCCGCGATGCTCGCGCTGCTCCTCTTGGGCTGTGCGCTCGCGCCGCACCTGAAGAGCGCAAAGGCCGCCTTCGACCTCATGCTCCTCATCGGCGCGGGCTCGGGCGCGATCTTCCTCCTGCGCTGGTTCTGGATGCGCATCAACGCCTGGACGGAGCTGACGGGCATGTTCGTCTCCTTCGCCGTCGCGCTCGTCCTGCAGCTCGGCGTCCCGGAACTCGTGTCGTGGCAGAAGATGCTGATCACGATCGCCGTCACGTCCGCGAGCTGGCTCGCCGTCACGTTCCTGACGCCGCCGACGGACGCGGCGACGGCGGCGCGGTTCAAGGCGGCGGTGCGCGCAGACGGGCGCGACGTCGGCAAGGGGCTCGTCCTGACGGCCGTCGCGTCGTTCGCGCTCTTCGACCTCATGTACATGGTGGGCGCGTGGATCTACGGCTGGTATGCGAAGGCGGCGGTCGCGACCGTCCTTGCGCTCGGGGCGTCCGTCTTCGTCGCAAGGGGCGTCCGAGGACGCTGAGACGGGCATGGGCATCGTCTTCGACATCAAGCGCGGCAGCGTGAAGGACGGCCCCGGCCTCCGCACGAGCGTCTTCCTGAAGGGCTGTCCGCTGCGCTGCGCCTGGTGCCACAACCCCGAGTCCCAGGCGGCCGCGCCGCAGCGGGCCGTGACGACGGGCGAGGTCTGCGGACGCGAGATGTCCGTCGCCGACGTGATGGCCGACGTCCTCGCCGACCGGCCGTTCTACGGCGCGGACGGCGGCCTCACGCTCACGGGCGGTGAGCCGACGGCGCAGCCGGCCTTCGCCGTTGCGCTCGCGGCGGCCGCGCGGGCGCAGGGCGTGAAGGTCGCGCTCGACACGTGCGGCGCGGCGCCGTGGGCGACGTTCGCGCGGCTGCTGCCGCACGTCGATCTCTTCCTCTATGACCTCAAATGCATGGATGACGCGCGGCACCGCGCCCTGACGGGCACCGGGAACGCGCGGATCCTCGCGAACCTCCGCCGCCTCGACGCGGCGGGCGCGCGGCTCTGGATCCGCTGCCCGCTCGTGCCGGGGCTGAACGACTCGGATGCCGACTTGGGCGCGCTCCGCGCGTTCGTCGGCGGCCTGCGCGGCGTGGAGCGGGTCGAGGTCTGCCCGTACCACGCGCTGGGGCTCGAAAAGTACGCGAAGTTCGGCATCCCAGTCCGGCTCGGCCGAACGGAGGAGCCGTCCGCCGCCGACCGCGCCCGCTGGCGCGCAGCCCTGGCGGTCTGCTCCGTCCTGACTCCTGTAAGACGTAGAGATTCATTTCTGGCCCCAAAACAACCTGGGGACAGGCCCCAATGATCTGGACCTGGGGACAGGCCCCAAACTAAAGCCATGGGGACAGCAACTGTAAATTTCGACTGAAATTTTCGTGCCATGTCTAAAGGTGAAGATTTTCGTTCCATTGCGCGT
>CAKUGW010000023.1 GCA_934654805.1 uncultured Kiritimatiellota bacterium | reverse complement strand
AGATCTCGGACGTCTTGCCGCTGTGACGCCTCAAGGTCGTCTTTCTGCAAGGCGCCAAGGTGCTGGAGGGCGTAGTCGCGAACCTCCGACGGCTGCGCTTTGCAGGCAAACATTTCCATGAGCAGGTCGGCAAGCCCATCCGGGAACGTCGCCTGATTCCGCAAGAGGTTGAGGACATCGTTCTTCAGCGCGGCTTCGCGCTCGACGCGCAGCGCACCATCCGTCGCGCGAAGATAGTCCATCAAGGCCTGCACGTCATCAGCGCCTAGGTCGCGGCAACGGGCGAGCGAACGCAACGCGGCATTGCGCGCCTCGTAGCGGTCGGCGGTCTCGGCCTCGTGTCCGCAGATGACGGCGACCGCCGCCGAGACGTCTTCCGGCTCGACTGCCGTGCGGGGCTGCGCCGCACGGGACGCGGACGGGACTGCGACTACCTTCGTCTGAATCGGACGAACGTCTCGCCGAATCGCCGTCGGCACTTGCGGTGGCTTTCGGCACAACGAGCAGACTGCCGCGACAGCAACCGCAAGAACCGCAATCAGCACCAGCATTCGTTTCTTCATAAGGCTCGTCATCCTGTCAATGCACAAACTGCTTACCTCCCAGAGTCTGGCAAATCTTGTCCGGCAGTTCCCTGATCTTCTGCTCGATGGCCTCCAAATCACACGGCTGCACGCCCCGCTCCTTGTCCTGGCAAGACGAACGATACTCTTTTCCATCGTCCTTCAACTCGTCCGGCACCAGTTCGGGATACCATGCATAGACAACCTCGTCAACGCCCATAAACAGGTAGCCGACGGGATACGCGACGACCTGCGCGACTTCCCTTGACCAGGCCTTGCTTTCTCGTTCGGCCAGACGAATCAGTTCACACAGGGCATCGCACAGTGACCATGACTCTCGAAGGACAAGACGCGCCTCGTCGATGGAGCGTGGAATCCAACATCCCTTCTTCGGAACATTCAACGTTCGCGAAAGTTCCATGTACAGAATCTTTACACGATCTATCGCATTCTCCAGTGTCATTTCCATGTTAATCCTTTTCCGCTATTCTTTGTCAAGCCGCAGGGAATATCCTCGCCAAGCACCCCTCAGCGAAAAAGACGTAGAACATCTGGCCGTTCTCATCTACGGCTCCTTGATACTTTCCGTCAACGGCCATCCGCAAGTCAGTGCAGACATCATGCGCGAGGCATCTGCCATCTGTCCGATAGAGAGACCAAGATCCTTTTGCAAAGCCCCAGAACAGGTCCAAGTCGATTGCCGGCGCCGTATATTCAAAATCCCCCCACAGGAACTCACCTGATTGGACATCATAGACCTTAAAGTTTTCTGCCTCGTCAGTGCGACATGACACAAAGAAATGCTCGCCTCCGAAGCAGAAATCGATTTCCCGAAAAATCGGAGGCAATATGATGTCCTCAGCCTTTGTCATGACACCTCGCAACCCACGCACAGTGACAATCGCCAGTCCCTTTTCATCAAAAGGCCCGATCGCCTCGTAGTCTGGCGAATAGGCATGCAGGACATTTGAATTGAAATCCATCAGAACATATCCGTCTTCGCGCCGTCCAAGCAAATACCCTTTCTCGGCATAGACCGCCAACTCGCGAAACTCTTCATTGACGATGGACACGCCACCCTCTCTCACAAGCCGCCCTCGGTGCCATGAATCAAACCATTCGACGAACAACCCGCATCCCGCCGCCTGAAGATCGTCACAATCCGGACACCAGACCTCATGACCGCACGAATCAATGACGACAGGCTTTGGGTTTTGCGCCAAAGCGCGCGTACCCGTCAGCGCGGTCAGCTCTTCAAAGGGGCGCGGCTCAAACAAGAACCGCCCATCCCTGTCGATCAAGGATCTCAACCCTTTCCCTTGACTCCACACGACAGCGGCAACACCCTCTTCGACAAACGGCGCAGCATAATCGAAGACCGGGCTGATCTTCCATCGGCCTTGGGGGTCAATGTACCCCCACTTGCCTTTCGTTTGCTGACAGGGCAAAAGCATACGTTCAAATCTGCGATGGCAATTCATCCCCCCGTTTCCAATCCATTCGACACTCGATGAGACTTTTTCCATGCGATACTTTCTTGCGATTTCTGAGAATCCTTTTCACAAACTTGACCACTGCAAAGGAAATGACCGTAATCGCCAGCGAAATCAACAGGCAATACAGCCACGCCAGACATTGATCATATGTCGGTTCATAAGGGATAACGACAACCACGTCAGAATCCGAAAGGCCCTTCCAATCTCCGGATCGAACAAAGGCTGTGTTTGCTGCTGGATTAAGAGACATAACAATACGATTTTTCTCCGTTCAAATATCATGCGAATCTCTTTATGATGCTTCTCCCATACCTAAAGGACAGAGCAAGAAGGGCTACACACATCAAAGAAATCATTGCACCTGTCTTCCAAATATTGTCCACGACCACATTCTTCCGCATACCTGGCTGTGCAGGAATTATTCCTTCAAAATCTTTCTGATCAATTTCGATTGGCTCATTCTTAATTACATACACTTCACCTTGACGAGGCAAGCGACTTTTGACGATTGTTCCGTCTGGAAGAATCGCAAACTGAACAAGCCTCTGGTCTGTCGGCTTGGCTTTAAATAGGCTCAAGGACAAGGCCCACCCAGCGACATCATTCACCTCAAACTGATGGTAGAATGCACTTACAAGGAATGTTCCATTGGTAAGTTGTGCAAGTTCTTCAAAGTTGCATTTGGAAAGGAAGGACAAAACGGAATTTGTCATCATCACGGAACGGCGCATCATGTTGCCACCCAATTTACGCGCTGTCTTTCTCGGAATCGTTATCAGCTCATTTCCATATAAGTTCCCGACAAAGACATCGTTTCCAAAATAAGCGGCTTCTGTACGCGACCCTGCAAAAGTCGCAATCAAAACAACACTGCAGAAAAACCATCTCGCAACCATCCAAGCCACCTATTAACACTCTAAGTCAGATACAGAGGAAACCGAAGAATTGACTTTTGAACGGCTTCGCTCAACCAATTTTCCATAAACCTTTTTCACAAACATTCCTGTCAGACATCCAACTACCCACGCGCATATAATTAGCAATCCATAAATGTGCCAATCAATTTTTAAAGCACCAAGTCTTTGTCTTTCTGAATCTACGGCTTGTGTGAACGGGGTCACAACTGGACTAAGAATTTTTCCATTTAGCAAAGAAAATACAGTAACTAAATTTGGAACAATCGTTTCCCTGTTTTCACAATATCCGTCGATACCGACTCCACATAACCAAACGTCAGCCCCTCGACAATCCAATTTTTCAAAAACAATCGAAGAAAATGAAAGACTATTCAATGGCTGATCTTTCATGTATCTCGCATGTGCCGCAAGAACACTATCTTGAACTAAACTTGACAGATTTGTCGTTGCCGCCTTTTCTGAAAGAGGTGACAATCCTTTCACAGCATTCCAATCATCATCATCAATTTCATAACCATAGGTCTTTTTGTCAAGGGGGGAATACCACGCATGAAGAAGATTTTTCTCAGGCATTGCACAAGATTCATTCGTCCAACACTCTGAAAAAGACGTACTTTGAGGCCAAAGAGATTGTGGCAACACTACAGCGAAAAAAACACATTGTTTTAGTTTGATGGCAAATTTCAACATAGCAACACTTTCTAATACTTTCGGAAAATCTTTAGCTTGGCGGAGCAAGTCTACATGGTGTGAAACAATCTATAGGGTTCCCTGCAATTCCACCGCCAAATGGCCTAACAGAAAACGAGACATTGTCACTTTTGGCATCATTTTCTTGCACAGTCCGGCTACTCCAACCCAAATCCTCTTCGTATGTCAGCGAAGTTGTATTGCAATTTTCCTTGAACTCACATCGATAAGTCTGCAATTTCCTCTCCCTAATCTCAACATTTCTAGATCGCGTCTCCACAATTTTGTATACACAATCGCATGTTACCGCTGATATATTGATACCTCCATCAGGGAAAAGAATTGGCAGATCAGAAAGAGCTCTCTCCCTTGCATCAACAAATACAACCACCTTTTTCCACTCTGACCATGCGCCAGGATCGATTTTTGTTTCTACAACACGTGGACTACCATATTTATCACATTTTAGTCCTAAGAAATCGCATAATTCGTGTGGAGCATTGGAAACCGCCTCAAAAAGGTTCAAGCCGCCTCTTTCTTCATTGCGATCTCGCGATAACCATCGACCAACCATCCCGTTATAATGACGATAGTTGTAATAGGATAGTTCCAAAATCGCATCACGATATTCCGAACTGAATCTCCAAGGATTAGCGTCTGCAAGCGACAGGCTTGCTCCATAGGGAGCATAATCATAGGTCGAGCAATTCCATTCAAGGCCATTGCCCGACACTAAACCTACAACGTTCTTGTTGCCGTCGTGGAAATAATAAGAATCCTTGCCCACGTCCAGCCACACGAGCGGCCTCGTCGCAACGGGCTCGGTCGGGTCCCAGACCGTCCGGCTGACGTTCAGGTAGCCGTCGTAGACGAACGTCTCGTCGTCCTTCATGACGCGCCGCCCCATGCGGTCGTAGGCCATCAGGACCGTCGCGCCGTCCAACGTGCGCGTCCAGCGCACGGGCCTGTTCTCGCCGTTGTACTCGACCGCCCACTCGCCCGTGGCCGTCACGACATTCGTCTGGTTGCCGTCGAGGTCAAACGCCGCCCGCTCGGAAACGCCGCCGCGCACGATGCCCGTGTACTGGTTCAGTCCGTTCGCGACATACGTGCAGTTCGTGCCGAACTCGCGCGACCAGAGCCGGTTGCCGATGTCGTCGTAGCGGTAAGCGAACTCCGTGCCCGTGACGACGTTCGTCGCCAGAGTCAGCTCGCCACGCGCATTGTAGAAATAGCGCTCGTCGTTCTTCGAGACACGCCTGCCCGCCGCGTCATACGTGTAGCGGAAAGACGAGTAGACGTCGTTCGAGACGAGCGTCATCAGGTCGCGTCGCGGCTCGTATTCCCAGGAGACAAGCGCACCGTTCGGGTAGCGGAGCGTATGCTTCAGGTCGCATCCGGGATGATACGTCCATGAGAAATCGTTCGTGCAGCCCGCCACACGCATTGCCGCGATGCGGCCTGTCGCGGTGTCTCGGAAGATGGAAGTGCGCCGCCCGCCGTTGAGCGCGTAGCCGACGTCGCGTCCGTAGGCGTCGGTGAAGCGTTCAAGGACGTTGGTGCCCGCGACGCCGACAATCGTCTCGTTCGTGTTTGCGCCGTAGACATCGTAGGCGAACGTCGTCACGCCCGCCGCGTCATGGGCCCCGATCTGACGTCCGAGCGCGTCGTTCCGAACCGAAACGGTCGGCGTGCCGTCCGAATAGACCGTGTTCGTGAGCGCACTCCACTCATCGTAGGCGTAGGTCGTGTATTCACAAGCCCCCTGTAGAGGAGTAAGAATGGATTTCTTCATCGCCCCTCCAATGACAACAGGGCGTGGGCAGCCGACTTGCGCACGACGGCGTTTTCCTTCGGATCGTCCGCGAGGCGCTTCAGGAGGCCGCGGGACGAGAGGGCCTTCCGCTCGCCGCAGAGCTGAACCGCCATCACGCGCGCGGCGGACGAAGCCGAGGCGTCAGCGGCACAGGCGGCGAGGCGCGAGTCCAGCCGCCGGGCATCGACATGAGGATCGAACGCCGCAAGGTCGTCCAGCGCGCGGAACGCCGCCGCCGCGACGATCGTGCGCGTCTCGTCCGCCGCCGCGTCAAGGGCCTTGCGCAGTTGCGAAGCCTCCGGCGAGGTCGGGTCGTACGCGCCGCGCCGGTGCAGGGCCTCGGCGTAGAGGCCGATGTGCTGGACGGCGAAGTCGCGCGTGTAGACGTCCTGGCCTCGGTCGCGGAAGAGACCGACCATCACCTGTCCGTAGTCGGACGGGATCGGCTCCTCGTTCAGCAGGTCGTCCATCAGCAGGCTCTTCTCCGCCGCACAAGTTGCGCCTGTTCTTCGGCGTTGGCTACAGATTGCGGCATAAGCCGTTTGGATGGAACACCCGACTTCTCAGAGCCAAGGTACGGTCGTCCGTCAACCGAATGACTATTTCCATTCTGCAGCTTGCAACCTTGACTCCGACAAAAATAGACGACCGCGAACAACAACATCAGAATTGCCACGCCCGTCACAAGAATCTTCATTTCTTTCCCCCATTCTGAACGCGAGAGTCCTGCGACTCAAGCCAACTCAATTGAGAATTTGAGTATTCCATATGCTTCTCATCCAGCCTCTTTCGGACACATCATTTATCCAAAATAGGGGATTTCGCACACTGCCAGTTTAGGTTTCACTAATCGTAAATATGATTCTCGAGATACAGGCGACAGCACCTCAAGAGTCAATTCGATCTCATCATCATAACGCCAGTCAAATTCGCCGGCATGAAAAATGAACAATGTGTGCCCAACATAAAACGAGATACCTTCTGGCAAGAAATCCTGATAAACGATCGGAATTCCTGTATGAAATGGGACTTCCAGTTTTGTCTGTCCATGCTTGACTACTAACCGAGCCGAGAACCCTTTTATCACCTGTTCAGCTCGCTTCCATCTGACGCATCCATCTTTTGGGTATGTCACCCAAACCATATGAGGCAAAGCATGTTGCGGCCTGAACCTCGCCCGATACACAATGCCCGTACTTCCAAATGAGAACTCAGAAGGCGTAAAGTCATAGCTTTCAAATTCTCGTCCCGTCACAAAGAGCCATTTTGCCAACTCTGAAAGCTGTGCCATCACATTGCACAATGGAGCAGCTTGAACTGGCGTTTTGCAATCAAGCAACGCAAAGAAACAAAACAATAGACACCTAATCAAGCGCATAGTCTTCTTATTTCGACAGTGGAGCGCGTCATCGGCACAACTCAATCGCAAATGAAAAACATGTCTCACGGCAACCTTTTCTATACGGATTTAAAATGTCGAACCAATTCAGGCTTAAACTCCATGCGAAAAGTTTTCACCACCTCCTCACAAGCATTCACGACAGAAAAGGACACTTCGATGTTCAATGTCTCTTCAGTCTCTTTAGGCGCAAATCCAACAGGAAGCCTTGCGCTAAAGGCAACCCCACCTCCTGCTTGTTTCGTATCCAAAGCAATCTTTGCTTGGCACATAGGATATGAACCCCTGCCCTTCTTCTCAACACAAATGGTCGCAGACAAAACATCCTCTAATTCGACATGCCGAAGAGAAGCCTGAAACGTATAAACACCATTAGTCGAGGAATAATCATCAAACCTAAAATGCAAATCATCCAAGTCATCATCTCCTCTCACAACATGGCAGATTCCACATCCCTCGCCCTCAAAAATCCATTCCATTCGACAAAAGGTAAAGGAACAGAAAATATACGCTTCTAACGCCACAAGACATGCAAACAACACGCAAGAGGCTTTCGCAAACACCTGTAGAAACTTACGCAATGCCACTTTCATCACTGGTTACCCCAAATCAAATGAGGCAGCATGTCCGCGCCAAAATGACCAATATTGCGCCATGTCCACGTCCAAGCACTATCACCTTTTCGTTCCTTGCAAAGCTGGGTCGGCAATTAGTTTGAAGGATCATCAAACGGCAGGCAAAGTCTTCCATATTGAGATTCTTTCAAAAGGCAGAGGCTCAAACATTTTGTTTTACTCCTGAAAAGCGTAAGACACGGGAAATTATATCAAAATCCCAGGCACGGCGATCGCGACCGTCCCGTTCGAATCGCCGTCGGGACTTGGGGCGTCTTCCGACGCAACAGGCAGACAGCCGCGACAGCAACCGCAAGGAGCGCAATCAGCACCAACATTCGTTTCATGCGAACATCCTTTATTTTTCAGCTTAATTGCTTATCCATGCGATACTTTCTTGCGATTTCTGAGAATCCTTTTCACAAACTTGACCCCTGCAATGGAAATGACCGTAATCGCCAGCGAAATCAACAGGCAATACAGCCACGCCTGACATTGACAGCATGTCGGTTCATAAGGGATAACGACAACCACGTCAGAATCCGAAAGGCCCTTCCAATCTCCGGCTCGAACAAAGGCTGTGTTTGCTGCTGGATTAGAAGACATAACATACGATTTTCCTCGCGACCTTCATTTGATGGTTATTGCGTCGATTCGTCACGACAAACGGAATGCACAGGGCCTCGGCGTAGAGGCCGATGTGCTGGACGGCGAAGTCGCGCGTGTAGACGTCCTGGCCTCGGTCGCGGAAGAGACCGACCATCACCTGTCCGTAGTCGGACGGGATCGGCTCCTCGTTCAGCAGGTCGTCCATCAGCAGGCTCTTCTCCGCCGCCAGCCGCACGATGTCGGGCGACGACGAAGCGGAGTCTGTCTCTGGTTTCGGCACCGACCGAAGCATTTCCTTCGCCTCCGTCGGCACGGCTTGCGGCGAGCGAGCGGCCTCTATCGACTGCCGCACCAGCCGCACCTGATTTTCGGCTTTTGCTGCAATCTGCGGCACAAGTGATTGGCGGGATTCGGGTGCTGGTCGTACTGACGAACGAAACGCTTCTCGGATCAACGCCGTGCCACTATCAAAAGGCCACAAAACGACAAGCCATAGAATTGTCCCTGCCAAAAATAAAATCAGCGCGAAAATCTTCTTCATATTCATTTGAATATATTAATGGCAAAAGCGTTATGAAAATCCACTTCATCGATTCAGCATTCCACATCATCCTCCTCGATTCGGGTCAACTTTTTTACGTTTGGCAACATCCTTTACCGAAAACACAAAAGCCACAAAAACAGGTGATAAAATAAAGAAATGGATAAAAAGAAGCCAATACTTCGGATTGCCGAGGCAGAACCACATTTCCAGAAAGGTTCTTAACTGAGAAGCACAAAACTGGATAACACCAATCCATGTAACGGCAAGGAAGAACCTCCATACATAGGCCTTTGATATCTTAGACTGTCGCACGAGCAAAAGAAGAATCCGTGCGCATAAGCAAAAGAAAACAAAGTCACCAAGAGCCTCCACTGCCATACGAGACAACTCACTGGCATCCGTAAATACCACCGCGCAAAAAGCCAAGCGGACGCCCAAGACAGCATAAACGGACACTGAGCCCAACAGGAAAAGAAACGCGCAGATAGAGTATATCCTCTTCATTTTAATCTAAGGGCCTAATGCGATCAAACGTGTCGTTCCACATCTTTTCTATCGCAGGACTTATCAAAGGATCTATCAAAGGCGATTTTTCATCAGGCATCATGCCTGTTGGGGATGTTATCGCAGACATAGTTTCCGAACAGACATCTAAGGCCCCATTAACAACATCACACAAATCATCCACATCCCTGCCCTTCATTTTATCATTTACCGATTTTGCGTGTTTAATAAGTTTATATATAAGATATGACAATGCTACAACGGTGATTGCTACTGAGGCTGCACTTTCGCCCTGCGGATCAATCCGCAAAATAGGATTTCCCTCGCAGAACGCATACAAATTCAGTCCGCCGCTAAGTCCGATAGGGTCCTTGGAGAGCCAGCGGCCCGTCACGGGGTCGTACCACCGCATGCGGAAGTTGACGAGCCCCGTCGCCGCCGAGCGCTCGCGCCCCTGGAAGCGGTAGCGCACCGCGCGTAGCCCTTCCGCCGCGCTCGCGACCGAGACACGTCGCCATGGGTGTCTCGCACGAAGGCTCGGAGAGTCGGAGAAACGGCGGTGCATACACATGGCGGGGTGAGGTCTATCTAGTGAAGACAATGTGCGTTTCAACGGGCTTAGAACAGGCACTCCAGCCATCTGCCGAACCACGGCAGGATAAGGACGCCCAGAACTGCGAACATGACGCCAAGCCCAATCTTGGACGGAAAGACGTTGCGCTTCGACCACTTGGACATCTGCACGGCGTCCGCCCCCTTCGCCGCAAGGACGAACACGGTGACAAGCGGCGCAATGAACGCGAGGTTGTAGACGATCAGCATTCCGAACGCACGCAGGGCTTCCGGCTCGCGCGAAATGAGCGCGAGGACGGGCACGTAGACCTGTCCCGTGCAGAGCGAATCGAGCAGCGTCACGAGAATGCCGCAGCCGACGCCGGCGACGACCACCGTCGGGCCGCTCCAGCTCGTCTCGGCCACCACGCGGATCAGCTTTTTCACGCGATCCGGCAGCTGGAGCGTGATGACCGACGGCACCCTGGCACGACGGTAGCGGAAGGCGTCGCGGACGCTGAGGAACGAAAGCACGAAAAGAGAAAGCGCGAGCGCCCCCATCACGACATCCCGCACGGTCTCAAGTCCGTCCAGTGCCTTGAGCGCCCGCATCAGGCCAAGCCCCATCAGCACGTAGGTCAGGAACGAGCCGAAGCAGAACGCCCATCCGCCCAGCATCCGAGCCCGTCGATGACGTCCGCCGACGGCGAGGATGCCCGCGAGCGCAATCACGATGGAGAACGCACAGGGGTTGAATCCGTCAGCGACGCCAGCCAGGACGACAGCTGGAAGCGTGAAGCGCGACACGGCGCCGTCCGTACGCCGCGCACGGGCCATGCCCGTCACCGGGATGACGGCAACCGGGCTCTTCGGGTCGTCGCAATAGAGATGGACGGACTTCGAGATCTCGCCCGGCAGCTGCGACTTCAGCGTGACCGTCAGCACGGCAGACGCGCCCGGCGCGAGATTCAGGCTCGAAAGCTTCGCCGTCGCACCGCAGCACGCCTTGACCCGCGAGACGCCGAGCGGCGAATCGCCCGCGTTCCGAATCGTCACCGTTCCCGACGCGGACTCACCCGCAACGATCTCCCCCAGCGCGACACCTGCCGCAGGGACTTCCAGACGCGGCATTGCCGTTGCAACCAGCGCGAAAGCAACAGCACCGAAAGACAAACACAATTTCATCTATTTCACCTCCTGTTTCAGGCGTCCTTCGATTCTTCGGATGGCCGTCTCGACCGCCGGACGCAGACGTTGCCCGCCGCGCGTCTTCAGCCGCTCCAGCCGAGAAAGGTCGTCCCGTCCGCCAAGCAGCCCCAGCGTCCCGACCGCGACCATGTCCGTCACCGCGTCACGGCGCGCCCCGTCCAGCAGATTCCGCACGACGGGCAAGACCTCGCGGTAGCCGCGCTCGCCGGCCAGCTGCAGAGCCGACATCCGGGCGAGGGGATTCGCCGCCGCGCCGCATGCGGCGACCGTCAGTCGGCGCAGTTCGGCGTCCTGCGCCTTGGACATCTGCCCGATTGCGGACAGCGAATAGAGTGCCGTTCCCGCGAAAGGCTCGCGGATGTCCTTCGCCGCCGCGACAAAAAGATCTCGGACGTCTTGCCGCTGTGACGCCTCAAGGTCGTCTTTCTGCAAGGCGCCAAGGTGCTGGAGGGCGTAGTCTCGAACCTCCGACGGTTGCGCTTTGCAGGCAAACATTTCCATTAGCAGGTCGGCAAGTCCGTCCGGGAGCGTCGCCTGATTCCGCAAGAGGTTGAGGACATCGTTCTTCAGCGCGGCCTCGCGTTCGATGCGCAACGCGCCGTCCGTCGTGCGGAGATACTCCATCAAGACCCGCACGTCATTCACGCCCAGGTCTCGACGACGGGAGAGAGACCGAAGCGCGGCATTGCGCGCTTCGTAGCGGCCTGCGGTCGCGGCTTTGTGCCCGCAGATGATGGAGACCGCCTCCGAGACATCCTCCAGCCCGGCTGTCGCACACGACTGCGACGCACGGGACGCGGACGGGACGACGACTTCCTTCGTCTGAATCGGGCAGACCTCTCGCCGAACCGCTGTCGGGACTTGGAGCGAGTCATGCCGCAAAAAGAGTAGCATTGCCATCCAAATGCCAACAACAACGGAACCGACAAAAACCACCACGCAACAGAGACCTTTTCTCCAGAGGATGAAGATTTTCAACTTCATTTCAATGTATACCCTCCCCATGGTTAGTCTGACAACGAGAAATCAACGTCTCAGAAGGCTTTCCTGTTCTCCGATCCGTAAGGTCGGACATCTCAAATTCAACTATTCGCCCATCAACCATGCCACGCGCCATTATGTAGGAGACTTTCTCAAACCCATACCACCAAGAAACAGCATAGACATCCTTACGCCCAACGATCTCAATTTCAGTCCCCTTGGGCATAATGCCCCTGATATCGCAGAAGGCACCACAGTCGAAACGCTTCTCGTCTTTAAGGCTTCGCCAATCTTCGACAGTCTGTGGAACAAGGTAATAACTTCCCTGAAACTTGTGCTTTCCTGGAACCGCAATGCCGAGCATGCCCATTGCATACGCTCCGCTCTTGACGAGGAACACGTCCTGACGCAAGGCATAGCATTCGCCTCGTCGATATCCAGAGATCAGATCAACATCCTTACGGTCAATGGCAATTCGCCAACCCCGCATCGGAATGCAGCCGCGAAGGGAAAACAGAAACGCCCCACCAAGGAGGATGTAGAGCGCAATCTTATTCTTTCTTCTCTTTACAGCATTCATCTTGCGCCCTATCAAATGGCCCTTGTCCAACCGAGCTTACTGCCGCATAATACGTCTGCGCATAACTTTCACATTGCGCTTGTGGCGAAATTGTGCAAGGGTAATATGTATGCGTATATTCACTAAAACATAGGCTTTCATATGGAGGAGGAGCTCTTTTGCAGACGGCCATCATATCTGCGAGGAACTTAGCATCACATCGACCTTTATTTTCACCACACGTTCCATAGCAGTCATCGTGATTCTGACAAGCACTTCCAAAATCAAAACCTCCAGGCGCATCAGGCACAAAAGGCTCATTCCAGCCAGAACCACAGGCCAACCCCTCTAAGTCATAAACTGATATGGCATCATTCCCAACGAAACAGAAAGAGTTAATCGCGCCATCAAATGCCAATGGGGCTATAAACATAGAATGTTGCCTAATGCGTATATCTTCAATTGGATCATAGCATAACCATCGACCAAATGTTTCGCTGTAATGTCGATAGTTATAATAGGAAAGTCCCAAAACAACATCACAATACTCAGAACTAAATCTCCATGGATTAGCGTCTGCAAGCAACAGGCTTGCTCCATAGGGAGCATAATCATAGGTCGAGCAATTCCATTCAAGGCCATTGCCCGACACTAAACCTACAACGTTCTTGTTGCCGTCGTGGAAATAATAAGAATCCTTGCCCACGTCCAGCCACACGAGCGGCCTCGTCGCAACGGGCTCGGTCGGGTCCCAGACCGTCCGGCTGACGTTCAGGTAGCCGTCGTAGACGAACGTCTCGTCGTCCTTCATGACGCGCCGCCCCATGCGGTCGTAGGCCATCAGGACCGTCGCGCCGTCCAACGTGCGCGTCCAGCGCACGGGCCTGTTCTCGCCGTTGTACTCGACCGCCCACTCGCCCGTGGCCGTCACGACATTCGTCTGGTTGCCGTCGAGGTCAAACGCCGCCCGCTCGGAAACGCCGCCGCGCACGATGCCCGTGTACTGGTTCAGTCCGTTCGCGACATACGTGCAGTTCGTGCCGAACTCGCGCGACCAGAGCCGGTTGCCGATGTCGTCGTAGCGGTAGGCGAACTCCGCGCCCGTGACGACGTTCGTCGCCAGGAGCAGCTCGCCACGCGCATTGTAGAAATAGCGCTCGTCGTTCTTCGAGACGCGCCTGCCCGCCACGTCATACGTGTAGCGGAAGGACGAGTAGACGTCGTTCGAGACGAGCGTCATCAGGTCGCGTCGCAGCTCGTACTCCCATGTGACGAGCGCGCCATTCGGATAGCGGAGCGTACGCTTCAGGTCGCATCCGGGATGATACGTCCATGCGAAATCGTTCGTGCAGCCCGCCACACGCATTGCCGCGATGCGGCCTGTCGCAGGGTCACGGGAAAGAGCCGTGCGCCGTTCGCCATTGAGCGCGTAGCCGACGTCGCGTCCGTAGGCGTCGGCGAAGCGTTCGAGGACATTCGTGCCCGCGATGCCGACAATCGTCTCGTTCGTGTTCGCACCGTAGGCGTCGTAGGCGAACGTCGTCACGCCTGCCGCGTCATGGGTCTCGACCTGACGTCCGAGCGCGTCGTTCCGAACCGAGACGGTCGGCGTGCCGTCCGAATAGACCGTGTTCGTGAGCGCACCCCATCCGTCGTAGGCGTAGGTCGTGTCGATGCCGCGCGCCCACGTGCGCATCACGAGGCGACCGCTTGCGTCGTATTCGTATCGGGGCCCCAGCCCGTCCGCATAGACCTTGTTGGTCATGAGGCCGCTCGCCTCGTCGTAGAGCCAGCGCGTCTCGTCGCCCGAAGCGAGACCCTTTGATTCGTCGCGGTAGGTCGTCATCGAGATCCGGTTGCCGAAGACGTCGTACGAATAGCGGACGGGATAGGTCGCGCCGCCCTCGTATGTCTTGCGCCCGCGTAGGTCGTATTCGTAGACGACGGCGTGTCCGAGTGCGTTCGTGACGGCGGCGAGCCGCCCGAACCGATCGTAGGCGTAGCGTGTCGGATTCCCCGCGCCGTCATAGGTCGTCGCACGTCGCCCGACGGCGTCGTATTCCGTGCGCGTCGCGTTGCCGCGCCCGTCAACCTCTGCACAGGCGCGACCGAGCGCATCGTAGACGATTCGGTTCGTGACCGCCGAAAGCGAGACGGTCTCCAGCTGGACGCCGAGCCGCGCGCGAGCGCTGATGACGTTCGTCGCCTCCGGGACACGGCGACACGTCGTGACAGTGCCGTCCGCGAACTCCGTCCAGAACTCCGTCGCGTTGCCGCGCACGTCGATGCTCATGCGACGCGTGGGGTTCGCCGCCGTGAGTCCCGTGAGCTGGACGCGCCGCGAAGTAACGAGTGGCGCAATGGCCGCATCGGAGCAGAAGTCGACGTTGGTCGTGACGTGCCAAATGGTGCCGTCCACCTGTGCGTAGCGGGCATGGGATTCGCTTTTGCGCCATTCGGGCGAATCAACGGAACCGTCGCCCCCGACCGTGCGGGTCTCGGCGACGCGCGCGCCGAAGTCGTCATAGGCATATGCGACCGTCGGCTCGCCGTCCGAAACGGTGCGGACAAGACGTCCGTAGGCGTCGTACGCATGAGCCGTCACGAGAGCCGTGCCCCGAAAGCCGCTCCACTCCTCGCGGACGACCTGTCCGAGCATGTTCGCGCAACGAAGGGTGAAGCGCGACGAATCCGGCGACTCGCCACGCACGACGCGCGTCCAGCGGATGCCGTCGGACGTCACGCCGGAGGTGCGGAACTCAGGCGTGACCGCCGTGCCCGTGACAGACCGGATCTCGCCTCGGACATCGCGCGACGTGACCTCCGTCGAGTCGTTCGGGTTGAGGACCGTCGTCGTCTGCCCATTCGTCGAATAGTCTATCGCCGTCTCGTTGCCGAGGATGTCCGTCCGCGCCACAAGCCGACCGAGAGGGTCGTAGCGGACGCGCGTCGCGGGAATCCCCACGTGAGCCACACGGTTCGTCTGCCAAGAGGCAACCTGTCGGCCGAGGTCATCGTAGGCATGGCACGTCGAGACCCACGTCACGTTCGTCAGGTCGCACGGCACCAGCTGCGCGACCTCGACCATACGTCCGTCCTCATCGTAGTCCCATGTCGCGGTCGATCCGTCCGGCCCCGTCTCCGCGACTTTGTGGCAGCAGTCCCACGCCGTCGTCGTCACCTGTCCGGCGAGGTCTTCGCTCCGGACGCACTTGCCCTCAAGGTTGTAGGCGCGGCGCGTCCGGGCGACCGTATGCCACGAGCCCCCGACGAACGCCTCCGTGCGCGTCTCGACGACATCGCCACGCGCGTTCGTGCGCGTCACGTCCCGCGTCGTCCGACCCTCCACCGGCGACGGGGTGCGCTCGTGCAGGTGCGTGACCGTCTCCGTCCAGACGTTGGAGGCGAGCACATAGCCGTAGACGTCAAGCCGCCCGTCCTCGTGGCGAATCGACTTCACCCGTCCCGCGCGAATGTCGTTGGCAACGGCCGGATAATGCGCCGTCACCGTGCGGAGCGCGTCCGCACCGCCGTACGGCGCGCCCGGCGTCCCGACGCGCTCAACGACGTCCGTCAGCGACGAATAGACGTAGTAGGTTCGCTCGAACTCGATCCCGTCCCGCGTCTTCACGACGGTGCGCGGACGCGTATCGACGGGCAGCGCGGCGTCGGACGGGTCTACCGGGTCATAGGAGTAGACCGTCTTCTCCGTCGCCACGTCCGCCCCGCCCGTCGTCTTCGAGACGAGCCGGTCGGCGCCGTCATACGCGAAGTCCGTCCGCAGACCCGAATCGCCTGTCTCGGCCTTGACCTGCCCCTTGCCGTTCCCGTCCGTCACGTACGTCCATGAGACCGTCCGCGTCACGCCGCCAAAGCCCTCGACGTGGTTCGTCGCCGCGAACCCCCAGCTCTTCCAGACGTAGTTGTATTCGGATCGCGCCATCAGCTCGCCCGTGCGGGAGCGGGACTCCTTTACCGTCCGCGCCTCCTTTGAATCGACGACCGAGCGTTCGCGAATCTCGCTCACGCCCGACGCGCGCGTCATCGACCAGTCGCCCTGCCGCCAGTCGAAGACCGAGACCTCCGGCTCGGCCTCACCCCTCCGAAAGGTGACGACGGCCCGGTTCCCGCCGTTCTCGCTCCGCACAGAGACGTAGCGCACCGGAGAGGCCGCCGGGATCGGGTAAAGTCCCGTCGTAGCGTCCCGTGCGGGCGGGGAGTCGCCGATCGGGTAGACAGACACCTCGTATCCGCCGTCCATGACCTGAACGTCCGCGAGGCGCGAGGGCGTCAGGAACTGGCGCACGCCATCCGTGTCGTAGACGATGTCGATGCCCATCTCCGCCGAAGTCCGCACGACGCCGCGCGAGTCCGTGACGGACACCAGCCTACCGCGCGCGCCCGTCATGTCCGTCGCGAGGAAGCGGCGCACCGTGCCGTCGTTCTCGAACAGGTCGTAGTAGACGGGGGCGTTCGTGCAGGCCCAGCCGGCGGCATCGACCATCATGAGGCGCTCGTCCATCTTCACGTGGATGCCGGGATCCGGACGCCCCAGCGGCTCGCCGGCCGTGAAGACGAAGCGGACGGCCTCGCCGCCTGGGTGGGAGAAGACGACCTCGGCCGGCGTCTCGCCGTCGGGAAGGAGCCTGTTGCCGATCCGCTTGAAGGTGTAGCCCATCACGGCGAAGAGCGAGTCCGGCGTGAACACCATCGGAGACTGGTCGTCGGCGAACACCTTGAGGGCGCACTTCTGAGAACCCGTCCACGGCGTCGTCCGCCCCATGTCAAGACTGACCTTGATGCAGCCGTCCGACGCGCCCTCGCCCGACTCGCACTCGCAGTCCGAGTCGGCCGCCTTGCACTCCGACGGCGGATTCGTCTGCGTGCTGCCGCCGGCAAAGGCCGTGGTCGCGAACGCGAACACCGACACGGCCACTGCCAGACGACATCCCTGCAACAACTCTTTCATCGTGAGAACCCCTTTCACGTCAATTCCTGTAAATCGGCTTGCCGTTCTGGCAAATCACGGTGCGGTGGCAGACGGACGTCCTCACGCCACGCGCCTTGACGAAGCGGATGACGCAATGGCCGTTCTCGTCGAAATCGCTCGGCAAGAGCGTCTTCGTGCGCGTACCGTCCTCGAAAGTCACGCCCGCAACAAAAATCGTGAGTTTCACGCTCACCTCGTCCGTCATCGCGCCCAGCAGAAGCGAGACCTCGACAAGCTGCGAGCCGTCGGGATAGGTCTTCGCCACGTGGTAGTAGGAGCCGTTGTCCGCCCAGACGGGCGTGACCTGAATCGCGTCGGAAACGGCTTCGCCCTCCCCCAGCCGCGAGACGAGGCCGAGATTCCGGTCACAGGACGTGAACAGCGCGAGATCCACACCGCCCGCCACGCGGTTCGTCGCCGTCACCTGAAGCCCGGAATCATGCTCCAGCAGGTTGCGCGGCGAAAGGTCGGGGCAGGAAAGTTCCGAATCCCGATCCTGCATGATCACCGGATTCCGCATCGGGAATTTCGAACGGACGACCTCGACGAGCGCATACGCATCGTCCGTGCCGGACACAAGCCCCGGCGCCGACACCGAAACGAGATACAGGCCCTCCTCCGTGAAGCGGTACGGCGTCGGCGCACGCAGCGTCCAGTTCGTCACCGACTGCCATTCGCCCGCGTCATCCGCCCTCGAAAGGGATACCGCGCTCTCACGCGACCCGCAGCCGGCGATCCGCAGCGCGTCGCCAAGGCGAATCGCCAAGGCGTTCGTGAGGTAGGTGCCCTCGTAGGCGTCGAATGCGCGCCAAACGACGTCAAAGGCATTGGAGAGGGAGCGGTCAACGAGAGCAATTCGCGTGACATTCGTTTCCGACAGCGGCACGTCAACATAAAACCCGTCGCCAATCGTCTTCGTCACCGCATAGACGGCATTCGTTTCAGCCGATTCGGCGGAAACCTCAAGAACGTCACGCCACAGGTCATGGCCTTCCACGCACAGCGGAGAAACAAGACTCTCGTACGGCAGCTCCGCCCAGCCAGACGATCGGGCATCACGCCCGTCGCGCCAATCCGGACGCCCGTTCCCGTCCGCGTCCGGCCCCTCGAAGCGCACGAACCGCAGGCTCTTGACGACGATAAACGTATTCAGCGCCCAGTTATGCCACACAAGGCGAAACTCGTGCTCGCCCGGCGAGACCTCCGGCAGAAAGAAATAGGCGTCCTTCAAGTCGCCGTAGGGAGCCGTGACGACTTGGCGGCTGACGAAGACCCCATCGACGAAAAGCGAGACGTCGAACGTCGACGACCGGGAGAAGAACTCATGCTGCCCAAGACGCAGGGCCAAGGCATCCGCGCCCGACGCGGGGACCGCGAGACGCCACGTGAGCGAGCCGGCCCGCTCTGCCGCGTAGATGCCGCCGTCGTCCTCCATCCGCCACGTTCCCGTCGTGCGCTGAACGGCGCTTGCCGCCATCGCCTCGCCGACCTGAAGCGGTGTCCGCCATACGATGTCTGCGACAAGCGGATCGCTGTGCACGTTGCAAACTTCCAGTCCGTCAGGACACCCGTCGCCGTCCGTGTCGGGGTTCAGGGGGTCTGTCCCCAGGCGCCACTCGTCCATGTTCGCGAGGCCGTCGCCATCCGGGTCGTCCTGCGCGTCCGCGCGCGCCGGGGCCGTCCCGATGCGCAGCTCCTCGGCGTCGGGGATGCCGTCGCCGTCCGTGTCCGCCGAAAAGGGATCCGTCCCCGCGAGGAACTCCTCCGCGTTCGCGAGACCGTCCCCGTCCGGGTCGCCGTCCGCGTCGAGCACGGCCACCTCCAGCCGCGAGGTCGCGGACGCGTTCCCGCCGTCGTCGACCGCCCACGCCGCGAACGCGTAGGTGCCCGTCGCGGCGTTCGCCACGGTCGCGACGGCGCGCACCGACGGGGACAGGGCCAGCGTCTCGCCGCCCTCCAGCCGAACGCCCGTCTCGACGACGCGCCCGGCGACGTCCATCGCCGCCGCCGTCAGGCGGACTGTCCCGCCTTCGACGTACCACGGATGCGACGCCGTCAGCTCGACGTGCGGCGGCACGTCCACGGGCAGATGGCAGAGGAAGTCGTCCGGGACGGGCTGCCGCGCGAAGCCGGGGCCCGACCAGTCGAGGTCGGCCGCGTCGACGTCCTCTGGGGCCGCGACGATCCGCAGGGCGTGCCAGCCCGCCGTCAGTCCGGCGCCCGTCTCCGGGACGCGCGCGCCATCGACCCACACCTCGGCGGACGCGGGCGTCGGGTGGAAGCGGCAGAGCCCCGCCGCCGGAACCCAGACGAAGCCCACGAGCGAACCGGTCAGGTCGCCGTTCGGCAGGCGCTCGGCCCAGAGCCCCGCCCGGCGGCGGCGCACGTCCGGCTCGAACGCGAGGGGGTCTGTCCCCAGGCGAAACTCCTCCAGGTTGTCCATGCCGTCGCCGTCCGGGTCGGCGTGCGCGTCGTCGGGGTCGTTCGGGTCCGTGCCGCAGCGGATCTCCCAGCGGTCGGGCAGCCCGTCGCCGTCCGTGTCGGCGCTGTTGGGGTCTGTCCCCGCCCGCCACTCGTCGGCGTCCGAGACGCCGTCGCCGTCCGCGTCGCCCCGACCGGTGCGGTCGAGGCTCCCGAAGTGCCGGAGCTCCCAGTCGTCAGGAAGCTCGTCGCCGTCCGCCGAGAGCCCCTGCGGACGGCTCCGCGTCACCCGCACGTCGTCGAGGACCGTCTCGCCCTCGCCCACGACGCCAAGTCCCCGGAACGGGCCGACGTCCGGCCCCATTCGCAGTCCCCGGCCCGCGAGGACGCTGCCGACGTAGAGGTCCCACGTCCGGGCGGCGTAGTCGAGGCGCAGCGTCACGCGCTGCCAGGCGTCCAGCGTGACGCGGACGCGGGCGTTCGTCACGAAGGTCCCGCCGTCGCACATGACGGCCCGCCCCTGCGGATCGAACAGGTACGCGCCGGCGTAGTCGCCGCCGAGGCTCGCCGGGACATCTCCGGCCGGCTTCGCGACCTGCCAGACATCCACCCAGACGGTCTCGCCCGCGTCCGGGAAGTCGCGTTCGAGGAAGACCCGTCCGCCCTCCTCCTCGTTCGCGATCCACAGGGCGGCGGCGCCCGTGCGGACGGCGCTCCCCTGCACGACGGCGGCGGACGGGTCGCTGACCGCCCAGCCGTTCTGGCCCGCGAGCGCGCCGGGGACGACGGTCGGGGCCTCGAACGACTCCTCGAACGCGACGCCTTCCCCGCCGCCGGCGACGAGTGGGTCGGAGCCGTCCCGGATCTCGTCGGCGTCCGAGACGCCGTCGCCGTCCGTGTCGGGGCTGCGGGGGCTTGTCCCGTAGAAGCGCACCTCCGCCGCGTCGGAGAGCCCGTCCCCGTCCGTGTCCTTCAGGAGCGGGTTCGTCCGGTGACGGAACTCGTCGAGATCGGAGAGGCCGTCGCCGTCCGCGTCGCCCGTCCCGTCGCGCGCAAGCGTGCCGAAATGGCGGATCTCCCACTCGTCCGGCAGCTCGTCCCCGTCGGACGAGAGACCGAAGGGCCTCCGTTCGGAAATCACGACATCGTCCAGCGTCGTCTCGCCCTCGCCGGCGGCGCCGATTCCCCGGAACGCGGCGGAACCGCCGCCCATGCGCAGGCCACGCCCCGCGAGGACGCCATCGACGTAGAGGTCCCAAAGTCGGTTCGGGTAGTCGAGCCGGAGCGTCGCGCGCACCCATCCGCCGAGCCGGACGGCGCGCACGGCGTTCGTCCGCCAGGCGCCGCCGTCCAGCATCAGGACCGCGCCGTCCGCCGCGAAGCAGTAGCAGCCCGCGAAGTCGGCGGGGGCGGCGAGGGCGGCGGGCTGCGCCGCCTGCGCGAGCTGCCAGGCGTCGACCCAGACGACGCGGCCCGCGTTCGTGACGGCGCGCTCGACGAAGACGGACCCGCCGCCGTCGTCATCGAAGCCGTCGCCGACGAGCGTCAGGGCCGCCTTGCCGGCATGGGCCGTCCGCGTCTGCACGACCGCCGCCCCCGGTCGCGTCGCGCGCCAGCCTCGCTGCCCGTGCAGGGGCCCCGCGACCACGCCGGGAGCCTCGAACGTCTCGACGAACCGCCCGGAGCCGATCCCCTCGTCGCGGAGCGGGTCGAGGCCCCAGGCGACCTCCAGCCCGTCGCGGATGCCGTCGCCGTCGGTGTCCGCGAGGAGCGGCGACGTGCCGTAGACGAACCGCTCGACGGCGTCGGGAAGCCCGTCGCCGTCCGTGTCGCGCGCCGCGTCGGCGGCGAGGTAGAGGATTGCGCGGGGACCGTCGCCGTCCGGGAGCGCGTCCGTCCAGGCGGACGTCCCGCCGTCGCCGGGGAGGCGGGCGAGGTGCGACCACGGGGCGGACGCGTCATCGCCGTCGTCAAGGTTCCGGCGCAGGAGATCCGTCACGCGGCCGCCCGTGTCCACGTCCAGCGCGACGGTCGCACGGACGGCATCGACGGCGAGCGCGGCGATGCGCGGCGCGCCGTCTGCCGACAGGATGTCCGGGGCGTCAGGTGGCCGGGGGCGCGGCCAGGCGAGCGCGGCGTCCGTCGCGTTCGTGACCCAGAACGCCGACCACCACGGGAGGCCGGCGGCGTCGAGCCGGCCGCCCGCCGCGTCAAACGGGACGTCCGCGCCGTCGGGGAGGAGCGGAAGCGCGCCGGAGGCCGCCGGGTAGCCGACGGAGAGGAGGTTCCAGCCGGGGAAGAGCGTCGCCGCCGGGACGTCGCCCGCCGGGACGCGCCCGAACACGTAGAGGGACGTCGGCTCGTCCGGCCCGGGGCGGAAGACGAGGGCGTCTCCGGCCGAGACGCGCACGGCGGACGGGGTGCCGTCCGCCGCGTCCGCCCATGCGCCGTCCGAGAAGACCGACCGAGAGACGGTTCCGTCGCGGGACGAGACCTGCCAGAGCCGGTCGGAGCCCTCGCCGCCGTCGCCCGCGAAATCGCCCGAAAGGAAGCCGGAGACCAGTCCGTCGGACGCCAGCGGCTCGAACGGCACGGCGACCGCGACCGTCCCGTTCGAGGCAACGTCAACGCGGAGGACACCCACCGCGTCGTCCGCACGCGCGACCATGCCCCCACACAGCAGGGCCAGGCAGAATCCGATGCACGAATGGCTCAGGGGTATACGATACCTCCCTTCGTGACGTAGATGCGCGCCATGTCCGTCTTGTAGGCGGACTTCTCGGAGATGTCGAGCTCCTCGAACAGCTTCTCGCCGGGACGGATCCCCGTGAAGACGATCGGGACGTCGACGTAGGGCCTGTAGCCGGCCTGGCGGATCATCTGCTCGGCCAGGTCGACGATGCGCACGGGCTCGCCCATGTCGAGCGTGTAGATCGCCTTCTCCGACCGGCTCGCCGCCTGCAGGACGAGCCCCACCGCCTCCTCGACCGTCATGAAGTAGCGCTTCATGTCCGGGTGCGTGACCGTGACGGGCACGCGCCGCGCGATCTGCTCGCGGAAGAGCGGCACGACGCTTCCGGACGAGCCGAGGACGTTGCCGAAGCGGACGGCGCAGAAGGACGTCCCGCCGTCCGCCTCGTTCAGCGCGAGGATCGCCCGCTCGGCGGCGCGCTTCGTCTGGCCCATCACCGAGACGGGGTTCACCGCCTTGTCCGTCGAGATGAGGACGAACCGCGCGACCCCGTGCCTCTTCGCCAGCGCCGCGAGATTCCGCGTCGCCTCCGTGTTGTTGCGCGCGCCCTCGCGCGGATTCAGCTCGACCATCGGCACGTGCTTGTAGGCCGCCGCGTGCAGGACGATCTCGGGACGGTAGATGCTGAAGACGTCCTCCATCCGCTCCACGTCGTTGATGTCCACCATGAGCGGCTTCGTCGGACACGTCACGCGGAGGACCGTCCGCAGCTCGCGGTCGATCTCGTAGAGCGCGTTCTCGCCGCGCTCGACGAGCAGCAGGAGCTTCGGCCCGGCCGCCGCGACCTGCCGCACGAGCTCCGAGCCGATCGACCCGCCCGCGCCCGTGACCATCACCGTCTTGCCGCGCAGGAACGCCACGGCCGCCGACGAGTCCATGTGGCGGACGCCGCGCTCCAGCAGCGCGTCCTCCCTCACGCGCGTGAGCGCAAGCCAGCTCCAGACGATCCGCCAGCCGACGAGGCCGAGGAAGGCGAGCGCGAACGTGATGAGCGTGATCGAGTACGGCGGACGGATGTGCGAGAACGTCTCGACGGGCATCAGGAAGCGCAGGCCCGTCAGCACGGCGGCGGCCAGCGCCGTCGCGAGAAGGTAGCGCGGCAGGTCGCGCGTCGAGAGCCGCCGCCAGGCCTGACGGTAGCAGCCGCAGGCGAGCAGCGCCGCCAGGTGCGCGGCGACGACCGTCACGAACGACAGCGCGACGGCGCGCCAACCCCAGCGCGGCGGCTGGAAGTCGAAGCGCAGCAGGAACGCCGCCCAATAGGCGGCGGCCAGGACAATCGCATCGACCGCCAGCCCGACGGCGCGCGTCGCCAGAAACAGGAACCAGGCCTCTCTGCTTCGTGTCATTCTTCGGACATTATACCATAACTCGGATGCCGCGCCACACGCCCCGACACGCGCCCCCAGCCTACAGGGCGACGGAGTCGAGGTCCTCGTCCTCCCTTTTCGCGTCGTTCATCGCCTTGACGAGCTTCAAGACCTCCGCGACGGGCTCCACCAGCCCTGCGGGAATGAAGTCCTCGACCTTGACCCGGGCGTAGAGCGCGCGGGCCAGCTCGACGTTCTCCATCAGGGGAATGCCTTCGCGGACGGCCGCCGCGCGGATCTCCTTCGCGACGTCGTCCATCCCCGCGCAGACGACCTTGGGCAGCGGCGCCTCGTCCGCCCGGTAGCGGATGCCGACCGCGTAGTGCGTCGGGTTGGTGACGACGACGTCGGCCTTCTTCACCGCCTGCGCCGGCGGCTCGCCCTGCAGGAGCTCGTTGCGGAACTGCCGCTGGGCCTGCTTCACCTCCTGCGAGCCCTCCATCTCCTTGTACTCGCGCTTCACCTCGTCCTTCGTCATCATCATCTGCTTCGTGAAGTTCCTCTGCTGGAACAGCCGGTCGACGACGGCGATCACGACGTAGCCGAAGACCGTGTAGCACGCGAGGCTCTTCAGGATCGCCCTGAGGCACGGGAAGACGTCGTCCAGCGTGCCGTAGCACATCGGCAGCAGCGCCGGGACGGAATCGAGGACGATCCTGTAGATGAGGTAGCCGAGGAACGTCACCTTGACCACGTTCTTCGCGAACTCGAAGAGGTTCTTCAGGCAGAAGATCTTCTTCGCCCCTTCCGCCGGGTTCACCTTCTTGAGGTCGGGCTTCAGCGGCTCGAACGAGAGGAGGAAGCCGACCTGGACGACGTTCGCGACGACGCCGACCGCCGCCGCGAGCAAGACGAAAATGAAGGAGTGCTTGCAGACGACGACAAGCGCCATCTTGCCCGCCTCGCGCAGGGCGAAGGCGTCGTTCTCCTCGATGCGGAGTCCGATGTAGCGGATCAGGTTCGCGACGTCGTCCGTCAGCACGAGCGCCATCACGCCGACGACCGAGAGCATCACCAGGAGAATGGCGGTCGAGACGACGTCCCTGGACGTGCAGACCTGCCCCTTCTGCCGCGCGTCGCGCAGCTTCTTGGGCGTGGGCATCTCGGTCTTCTCGCCGCCTTCCGCCATGCCTGCCCTACCGCGTGACGAGCGGGAAGTGGGTGAAGATGTCCTGCGTGTACAGGAGCAGCTCGCCGCCCATCCACGAGGCGGCGGCCATGATGGCGATGGAGATCGCGATGAGCTTCACCGCGAAGCCGAGCGTCTGCTCCTGGATCTGCGTGAGCGCCTGCAGCAGCGAGACGAGCACGCCGATCACCGTCGCGACGGCGATCGGGATCAGCGAGAGCTGAAGCACCAGGATGAGGCACTTCTGCGCGTAGTCGAGGAGCTGAGCCTGTCCCATCTCGTGCCCCCCTTACCGGATGTAGCTCTGGACAAGCCCCTGGATGAGGAGCGTCCAGCCGTTGACCATGACGAACAGGAGCAGCTTGAACGGCAGCGAGATCGTCACCGGCGAGACCATCATCATGCCCATCGCGAGCAGGATGTTCGAGATGATGATGTCGATCGCGATGAACGGCAGGTAGACGAGAAAGCCGATCTGGAAGGCGCGCGTCAGCTCCGAGACGCAGAACGCCGGCACCAGCACGAAGAAGCTCTTCGAGTCGACCGTCGCCGGCACGGCCTCGCCCGTCGTCTCGTCCGCCGTCGCCCACAGCCGCTCGGCCGTGCGCGCGAAGAACGCGACCTGGCGCTCGTCCGCCTGCTTGACGAGGAACTCGCGGAACGGCTCCGCCGCCTTCGCCGCGAGATCGGTCTGGTAGAGGACCTCCGGCTTGTTGTCCTTCAGGCCCGCGCGCAGGAGGTCCCAGCTTTCGCTGACGACGGGCGCCATGATGTAGAAGCTCAGGATCATCGCGAGCGCGTTGATCACCATGTTCGGCGGAATCGACTGGATGCCGAGCGCGTTGCGGATCAGCTGCATGACGACGACGATCTTCAGGTAGCTCGTCGCGATCATCGCCACGAACGGCACGAGCGACAGGCCGACCAGGACGGCGATCAGGGCAAAGGAATCGGTCTGGAACATGGTCAGAGGGCGAGTTTTTCGGGGGTGTCGGTGTCTGTTGCGAGCTTTTCCATGCCGCTTATTATACCATTTGCCGCGCCTTCTCCGCAAACCGCCGCCAATCGCCAGCACCCCACTTGCGCACGGGGGGCACTTTTTGGTATACTACGCATCACTTTCAGCACACGGGGATATAGCTCAGTTGGTAGAGCGTCTCAATGGCATTGAGAAGGTCAGGGGTTCGACTCCCCTTATCTCCACCACCCATAAGAGTGTAAAATCTTCGACGGCAAGGTCGGCCGCATTGAGGTCGATGCGCATTTCAAGCGACGGCGAAAGCCCCTCCCGGAGCCACCCCTCATGGGACTTCTCTGGCAAGTTTTGATATCATGACGCGCCCACAATAGGGCGGACGTAAAAAAGACAGGAGGCGGAGAATGGCGGTCACGACACTTTCTCGCCAAGGGCCAATGTCCGCAGGGGTTTCGCCGCCTTTCGCCTGTCTCATTTTGCCCGCCCGGACTGTCTCATTTTGCTCGCCCGCCAACACCAAAAAATCTCATTCATTTTGCGCATCGCCCAACACGCACGGCGGACTTTGCGGATTTATGCTATAATACGGGCAATTGACGGGATTGCCGATCAGCGTCGGAACGCGGCGACGGGTGTCGCACGTCTGCGCGCCTGACGGACGGTCTCCGAAAGAAAAAGGAGTAGAAATCAAATGAAGAAACTCATGGCGGTTGCCGTTCTGGCGGCGTGCGCTTCCGGTTGCGTGATGACTCGCGAAAGCAAGATCTGCTCGGCGCTCACGCTCGACGTGAAGAGCCCCGACACTCGCTTCATCGACAACAGCGTCAAGCCGGAGAAGATGGGCGTCGCGAAGGCGTCGGGCATCATCTGCTTCTGCGAGGGCGATGCGTCGCTCAAGGCCGCGATGGAGAATGGCGGCATCAAGAAGATCCACCACGTCGACTACAAGGTCAAGAACATCCTCGGCATTGTCGCGGACTTCACGACGATCGTCTACGGCGAATAAGAGAAGCGCGCACAGCGCCAATCTATGCGGGCCGCAGCGGATCAGACCCCGCTGCGGCCCGCCCGCCTTTTTCACCGAGCCCTCGCGGCGCGGACGCCAATCGCGTCCGGATCGCGTCCGTCAGCCGCACGGCGGCGGCATGCGGCGAGCCGGCGGCGACCGAGGGCGGCGGAATCGGCCCGGACATCCGAAACGCAAAGACGACGCGCCGCGCGCCCATGTCCCACGGGCGCTGGCCCTTCGCGAGAATCCGCCGTGTCAGCGTCTCGCGGACGCAGACGACCGGCGCGCCCGCGCGGATCACCTTGCGCGTATAGTCGGGCGGCCGCACGTAGCCGCACGGCGCCCAAAGGCACGTCTGGAGGCCCTTGTAGGTCTGGAGATCCTCCGAGCGCCGAACGCAGTTCTGCGGCGTCTTCAGCCGCTCGTAGGCCGCCGCGACGGTGTGGCCGAGCGAACTGACGATTCCCATGCCCGTCACGACGACACGCCGCATCAGATGAGCCCCCCGTTGACCTGGATGACCTGGCGCGTGACGTACGATGCGCCGTCCGACAGGAGGAAGCGCACGACCGCCGCGACCTCTTCGGGTTTCCCGAAGCGGCGCATCGGGATCGCCTTCAGGGCCTCCTCTGCGAAAATCCCCTCGACCATCTCCGTCTCGATCACGCCGGGCGCGATGCAGTTGACAGTGATGCTGCGGCGCGCGAGTTCGACCGCCAGGGCCTTCGCCGCGCCGATGAGCCCCGCCTTCAGCTCCAGCCGCCGCGAGCCGAGCACGAAGCCGACCTGCGGCGCAAGGCCCTTCCGGCGGCGCAGAAGCCCCACGCAGAGCGCCATCGCCTGCGCCATGTACTCCAGCGCGACGCAGGACGGCACGCCGCCCAGCGCCGGCTCGAAGAACGGCGCCTGCGGCGTCACGTCGACGAACGCCTCGACGGCGTTCGCGTCCGTCTGCGGCTCGTACCCCGACAGCAGCACCATCGGCGCGGCCTGCGGCAGCAATTCGGCAAGCGGTGTCATGGAATCGGGAACCTCAGTGCCGCCACGTCGTGCGCGTGACCGTCGCCGAACCGCCCGGCGAGCGGCCGCCGCCGGAGCCGAAACCGCGCCCGCCGAAGCCGCCCCGGCCGCCGCCGGAACCATACCCACTGCGGCTCCCGTAGCCGCCGGAACCGTAGCCGCCGCGCGTCGCGCCGTAGCCGCCGCCGTACCCGCCGCCGTAGGCCGGCGGCAGGCTCGCCACGCGCCGGACCGTCACGAGCTGCGGCGGGATCTCCTTCAGGAAGACGGACGCCTCGACGGGGAACATCCCGCCGTCCGGCGTCTTGCGCATCTGCGGCGAGAACATGTAGAGCGCGTCCTTCGCGCGCGTGACGACGACGTAGAAGAGCCGCCGCTCCTCGTCCATGCGCCCTTCCTCGACGGCCTTGCCGGACGGGAAGAGCCCCTCGGAGAGCCACGGCACGAAGACGACCGGCCACTCCATGCCCTTCGCCTGGTGGATCGTCGAGAGCGTCAGGCGGTCGAGCGTCGGGTCGTTCTTCTTGACGTCGAGGTTCGTCATGAGCGCGACGTCCGAGAGGAACGCCTCCAGCCCGCCCTCGTTGCCGGCGATCTGCGCGGCGAGCTCCTTGAGGTCGGCGAGGCGGTCTTCGGCCTCCGCGTCGTCCCATGCCTTGCGCAGGTAGTCCTCGTAGAAGAGGTCGCAGAAGTCCTCGATCAGCTCGCCGACCTCGTCCGCCGCGAGATGGTCGTAGGCGCATTCGAGGCATTTCGCGAGCGGCGGCCACAGGGGCCTCGCCTTCGCGCCCAGCAGCTTGCCGAGCGCGTCGCGGCATTCCCCCGAGCGCCCGTCGAAATTGCGGCCGAGCCTTTCCCAGTACGTCTGCGCGCTCTTCTCGCCGACGCCCGGCAGCAGCTCGACGAAGCGCAGGAACGACAGCTCGTCCGCCGGGTTGACGATGAGCCGCAGGTAGGCGAGGACGTCCTTCACGTGGATCTGCTCGAAGACGCCGACGCCCGACGTGATGCGGAACGGCACCTTGAGCCGCGCGAGCGTCAGCTGCACGTCGATGGACTGGAAGTGGCTGCGGTAGAGGACGGCCATGTCGCTGAAGCGGTAGCCGAGGTCACGCGCCTGCATGACGAGCTTGTGGATCTCGTTCGCCATCGTCTTCGCGTCGTAGACCCGGTAGACGACCGGCTTCTCGCCGCGTCCGCCGCGGTTCGGCCGCAGCGTCTTCTCGAACTGGTTCGGCGAGTCCTTCATGACGACGTTCGCGACGTCGAGGACTTCCGGCACCGAGCGGTAGTTGCGCTCCAGCTTGATCGTGCGGCAGCCCTCCCAGCGGCGCGGGAACTCCAGGATGTTCTCGATCTGCGCGCCGCGCCACGTGTAGATGCACTGGAAGTCGTCGCCGACGGCGAGGATGTTGCGGTGCTTCGCCGCGAGGATGTCCGTGAACTCGGCCTGCAGGCCGTTCGTGTCCTGGTACTCGTCGACGAGCACGTAGAGGAAATGCTCCTGCAGCATCTCGCGCACGCGCGCCGTCCGCTCGCTCGTGAGGAGCTTCAGCCCGTTCACGAGGAGGTCGTCGAAGTCCATCGCGCCGAGCTCGCGCTTGCGCGCCTCGTACTTCGCGGCGATCTCGGCGACCTTCTCCGGATCGACCCCCGCCGCCTTCGTCTGCCACCGCCGGGCGACGTCCGCGACGGCGCGGCGCTCGTTCGCGGCCTCGGAGATCATCTTCGCGACGAGATCCCTCTTCACGAAGTCCTTCGGATCCTTCACCGTCGCCTTGATGAGGTCGCCGATCAGCTTCTTCTGGTCGTCCTCGTCGAGGATCTGGAAGCCCGGCGCATAGCCGAGCCCCGCCCCGTAGCGGCGCAGGAGACGCGCGCAGATCGAGTGGAACGTGCCCGACCAGATGGACGAGACGGCGTCGCCGACGAGCTTCTCCGCCCGCTCGCGCATCTCGCGCGCGGCGCGGTTCGTGAAGGTCAGAAGGAGGATTCGGTCGGGCGTGACGCCCTGTTCGATCAGGTACGCGACGCGGTGGACGAGCGTGCGGGTCTTGCCGGTGCCGGCCGCCGCAAGGACGAGCAGCGGCCCGTCGCCCGCCGTCGCCGCCGCGCACTGCTCGGGGTTGAGGAGTTTCGAGAAGTCTGTCATGGTTCAAGGGAGGTATTATACCAAAGGTTGCCTCCTTGCGCACAATCGAGAAGGAAGTCCCGTCACATCCCGTTCTTACCGTCCTGATCCCCGGGGCCCTCGGCCGGCCCGACGCCCCGCGCCCGGCTCAGGCTGCGCAGGAGATAGAGTTCCCGCCCCTTCGCGGCGAATTCATCCTTGTGCGCCCGAACGTAGTCGGAAAAGGCTGTCTCATCACATCCGATGCACCCCCGCGCTCACCGGAACAGCCGCTCGATTTCGGCGTCCGCCAGGTCGCGCCACGCGCCGGGCTCGAGGTCGGGCGGCAGCTCGAACGCGCCGACGGCAACGCGCTGCAGCGACAGGACGACGAGGTGCGCCGCCGAGCACATCTTGCGGATCTGCCGCTTGCGCCCTTCCGTGAGCGTGAACTTCAGCAGCCGCACGTTCGCGCCGAGGTCGCGCACCTCCTCCACGGGCACGGGACGGATCGTGTAGCCGTCGTCGAGCGTCAGCGGCGAGCGCAGCGTCGCGAGCTTGTCGGCGCTCCAGCGGCCCGCGACCTTGACGAGGTAGACCTTGCGGTGCTCGAAGCGCGGATGCGTCAGGCGGTTGACGAGATCGCCGTCGTTGCTCATGAGGAGGAGACCCTCCGAGTCCTTGTCGAGGCGGCCGACGGGCACGAGCCGCTCCGGCGTCCTGACGAGTTCGGCGACCGTGCGCCCGCCGAACGGGTCGCTCATCGTCGAGAGCACGCCCACGGGCTTGTTGAGGACGATCGTGCGCTTCCTCTCCGCCGCGACGAGGGGGCGCCCGTTCACGCGGATCTCGGCGCCCGCGCCGAAGCGCGCGCCCGGCTCCTTCACGACGAGCCCGTCGACCGTGACGACGCCCGACTCGATCAGCGCCGCCGCGCCGCGCCGCGAGGCCACGCCCGCATGCGCCAAGACGTTCTGAAGCCGTTCGCCGGGATTCTCTTCTCTTGTCTCCATGCCGCGTATTATATCACATGAGTCCGCACCGCGGACACCGCCGCCGTTTTCTCGGCAACGGCCGCCCGCGCGCACAAGCGGCTACCGGCCAGCCGCCGTCAGGTACTCCCGGTACGGGACGACCTCCGCCAGCCCCCCGTCCACGCATTCCCTGATTTGGGACAGGAAGTCGTCAAACGCCGCCAGGCTCTCGAAGGGCATGTAGCCGCCGCCCTGCGGCGTGAAGTAGCGGTACTTGAGGCCGTCCTCGGACTGCGCCGAGAAGAACGCGTTGTGCATCACGCGCTCGTACAGGTCATAGAGGACGCTCCGGCCCTCCCATTCGGACAGCCGCGCGCACAGCCGCATCAGGTAGTCCGACGCGCACGTCTCGCCCCAGTTCCCGAGGCCGACAAGGCCCGACTTTGCCACTTCGTTGACGCTTCGCGGAATTGCCCGCGATAAGAAACCTCAATAAAATCAATGTTCCCACTT
>CAKUGW010000022.1 GCA_934654805.1 uncultured Kiritimatiellota bacterium | reverse complement strand
ACGTCCTGCACGGCGCAGCCGCCCTCGACGGCCAGCGCCGCCGCCGCGCCCGCGACCTGCCCGAGCGCGAAGAACACCGGCTCCATGCGGATCGACCCGAACGCCATGTGCGACGCCGAGAGGCACACCGGCACGAGCAGGTTCGCGCACTCCCCGCGCTTCGGCACGAGCGCGCCGTAGTCGATCGGGTACGGCCCGAACCGCCTGAACGGCCGCCCCGGCGGGTTCGCGGAATAGTCCTCGATGTTGCCCTCGTTCCGCACGAAGCCCTGTGCGTCAACGTAGCGGCGGACGTGGTGCGAGTCCATCCCGTAGGCCCCCAGCGCGACGGGGCGCGGCGCGACGGCCGTTCCCCGGCAGTTATGCTCGGTCATCACGTACTCGCCCACGAGCCGCCGCGCCTCGCGCACGTAGAGCTGGCGCTGCCAGCCGTGGCCGAGCCCGTCCGCGAACTCGTCGCGGCACGTGCCCCACCGCGCGACGCGCGTGCGGATCGGCTCCGGGACGCGCGGGTCGTTCGCGAGCGTCCACATGAGCCCCATCTGGCAGTCGAGGTGGCACTTGAGGATCCTCTCGCGCTCGGCGAAGGACGCCTCCGGCCAGTCCCAGTTCCCGCCGATGAAGTCAGTGGAGAAGCCCGCGCGATCGTTCTTTCGTCCCTTTCATCACGTTGAGAAAACAAGATTCGAACGCCGCGAAGTCAACGGCCGTCGCCGTCGTCCAGACCCAGGTCGCGTCGCCGGACGGCGCACGGCGCGTCGTCTTGGCGTTGTCGGCGACGTCGACGCGGATCGCCGAGTCGGTCGTCGACAGGATTTCCGGGTGGAAGATCGCCACGGCGGCAACCGGGTCGTGGAAGAAAAGGTTGATCGGACGCGCAAACCACTGCTCGGCGTAATGGCCGCCCACGAACGCGAGGTCAGGCGACTGCGCGAGGAACTTTCGTCCTTCGTCCGGCGGCAGGTTGTGGGGCGACGTCGCCTCCGCGCCGACCAAGAGCAACTCCTTCGGCGGCTGCCGGTAACCGCCCTCCAGGACGGCCGCCGTCGCGAAGACGTCCACAAAGGCGTTCCACTCGTCCGTCTTCGGCCGGAAGTCGCCGCCCATGAGAACGAGCCGCTTCAGCTGGGACGGGATTTCCGGGTCAATCGCGAAGAGCGCGGCGACGTTCGAGAACGGCCCTGTGGCGCAGAGCGTGACTTCGCCGGGATTCGCACGAATCGTCCGGCGCAGGAACGCGACGGCCGAGCGGTCGTTCGTGACAGCCGCGTGCGGCCAGCGTTCGAGTTCCTTTTCCCACTGGCGCTGCCGCGCATAGGCATGCGACTGCGGATCGTTCCCGCACACAAGATTCTTGCCGCGCAGAATCGGAAGCGAGCAGCCGGCATGGACGGGCACGTCCGCACGCCCCAGCGAACGGCAGAGCGCGGAGGCGATGCGCGCGGCGAGCTCCGGGCACCCGCCGACCGTCGTCACGCCCAGAAGATCGCAACGCGGCTCCTTGAGCAGATAGACGAGCGCCAGCCCGTCATCGGGGTCGCCGCCGATGTCCGTGTCGAACAGGACCTTCTCCCGTCCGGCCGTCGCCAGCAGGGCTGACAACGCGAGGGCAAGGCACACATTTTCTTTCTTGAACAAGCGCATGCGCACATTATGCCAAAACTCGCCTTATTTTTGGCGCATCGCGTGCTTATATTTTACGCGACATTTTGAGAGCCTGACGCACCAACTCAAAGGCGCTCCTTCTTCACCCACGCGCGAAAGCTCATGCCGTGCGCCTTCTTGAACATGCGGGAGAACGAGGGTAGGCTCGCATAGCCGCAGCGGTTCGCGACCGCCGCCTCGACCGTCACGCCGCTGCGCACGAGCAGCCGGGCCCGCTCGAAGCGGACGCGGCGAATCTCCTCCAGGACGCTCCGTCCCGTCACCGCACGAAACGCCCTCTCCGCCGACCGCCGCGACCCGCGCATCACCCGCACGACGTCCGCGACGGAAATCGCCACGCAGGCATTCTCGCGAATGAACGCGACGCCAGTCCTCACGCGGATCTCGTCGACGGCGCGCGACGTCCGGCGCGTCGATCCGCGCGAGATGAGACCCAGCGGACAGAACGTGCGGCGGCCTTCGATCCGATGCCCCCTCAAAAGCTGATCCAACGCCTCGGCTGCAAGAAACGCGCCCGCCTCCCAGTCCGGCGCCACGCTCGTCAGCGTCGGCTCGACCTTCACGCACCGCGCGGAGTCGTCCACGCTGACCAGCGCGAGATCCTGCGGCACGCGCAGCCCCTCCTGCCGAGCGAGGGCCATCACGCGCAGCGCCATCTCGTCGTTTGCCGCAAAGACGCCGCACGGACGCGGCAGCGCACACACCCACTGACGCAACGCCGCGACGACGGACGTCCGACCGTCCGCCGGCTCGAACGACGTGGCGGTCACGAGCTCCTGCGCCGCGACTTCGCGCCGGAACGCCGCGCCGCGTTCACGGCTCCAGTACCAGTCGCCGGGCACGCCGACGTAGGCGTAGGCCGCGCACCTGAGCGGAAACAGCTCGCAGGCGGCCAGGTGCGCCGTCTTCTCCGCGTCGTGGACAAGAAGCACGGTCGACTCCGGCACGGCTTTGGGCGGACAGTCGAAGCAGACGACCGGGAACCGAAGGCAGAGGACATCCGGCAGCTTCCAGCCGAGCGAGGAGATGATGCCGTCCGGATTGAGCGCACGGATGCGGGCGACGAGCGCGCGTCGATCCGTGTCCGGCGGAATGCACCAGTCGGCGAACGCCCAGCCCCGGACTTCGCCGTAGCGGCGCAGCCCCGCACGCTGCGTCCGCCAGATGGACGAGTCGTGGTGATGCAAGAGAAGAATCGTCATCATGTAAACGGCCGAACGTCCTGTACGACAGCAGGCGGGACTGAAAGCGTAATGCTCATCTGGCAACCTTCTTGTTTGCACGTTTTTCTGAATTACGTGCGGATAATACTAAATCCCGTCCGCCCATGTCAATCCGCACCGCCACCCGTGTTGGCCCATTTCATGGAGTTTTCATTTGGCTGTCTGCTTCTACTTGTTTCCAGCCTGACACATTGCTGAAACTCTCGCCGCCCTGCCAGCCTGATGGCCCGGGAGCGGGGACCTTGCCCACAATCCCGTCCATTCAGCGGCTTCGAGCCCCTCCGCCCATGGCGCGGAGACCCGTCGGGACGCTCCGCGAGCAACGACAACGCATCTTCGCGGACCTCCGCAAACGACTTCGCCGTGATCGCCGCCGACTCGCAGCGCGCCGTCGCGAGAAGCGTCTCGCCGCCGCGCGTGACGAAATCCAGCGAACCGGGGGCGTCGCCATTCGGCAGCGTCTGCGTGAAGCCGCCCGAAAGCCCGTCCCCATTGCCGCGGTACGACGGCGGCGCATAGCCGAGGGTCTTCAGCCGCGCCTGGACCCGCGGCTTCGTCTCGATGCCGATCGTGCTGTCCCACGCGGCGATCGCCTTCGCCCGCGGCACAAGGCCCTCCGGCCAGCGGATCGCGAAGACGCCCGTCCGGAAGCTCATCGCGAGCTCCGCCTCGTACGTCTTGCCGCCCTTCTCAAGACGAATTCTCCCGAGACCTGTCTGCGGATCAAGCTCGCCGCGCTTCACCAGGCTGACGATGTTCGTGTAGCTCTGGCTCGGAAGCCACGGCGTCCCGCCGCGATGCTCCCACCAGTCGCCTCGTCCGACCGTGATGTCCAAGGCCCCGTCCCCGTTCCAGACGAGAACGCCCGTCTTCGAGTCCGCGAACGGGATTCCCTACTGCGGCTGCGGTCGCGGAAAGTCCCACCGAACCGGACGCGCCTGAAGCGCAGGCGCGGCGAAAAGAACTGAAAACGAAAGAAGTACGACGCTCTTCATTTTCCGACCAGCTCACGAATGGTCGGCAGGATCCCGTCATACCAGGCGCGATAGCCCTTCGCCGCCGGATGCAACAGATCGGGGAACATCTCCCTCGTGAGCGTGCCGTCCGGTTCGAGGAACTTCGCGTTCAGGTCGAGGAAGATGACGTTCGGATCCTTGTCTCCGAGATGCTTCCGCGCCTCCGCCGAGATCTCGGCGCACTTCCGGCGCATCGGATCGTCCGCAGTCGCGTTCCGCGGGAAGATGTCCAGGACGACGACCTTCGACTCGGGATGGATCTCGCGGATCGTCCGCACGACCGCCTCGATGCCGCGGGACGTTCCCGGGGCGCCGTTGTTGTTCGTGCCGATCATCACGGTGAAGAGCTTCGCCTTGTAGCCGTAGAGCTCGCCGTACTTCATGCGCCAGAGGCAGTGCTCGGTCGAATCGCCGCCGTAGCCGAGGTTGAGGACGGCATAGCGGTTCGTCAAGAGCGCCCACGTCTCCTCGCCGCCGCAGCCGCTGCGCTCCCACCGGTGCGTGATGGAGTCGCCGACCATGACGACGTCGAACCAGCGGTTCGTCACGCCCTTCTCGTCGACCTGGACGACGGGATTGTCCGCGATCTTCTTCATCGTCTCGAGCGGACGGTCCGCGAACTCGCCCCACCATCTCATGCCGAACGTCGCCATGGGTATCGCCGGCATCGTGTGCGCGCCCGTCACCTCGGACTTGACGCGCGGCGCGAAGGTCGAGGGGAAGAGCAGCTCCTCGCCATCCTTCGCCGTCAGCGCGTGATTGAGATACGGAAGAACGGCGTTCGCCCAGATCTCATAGCCGTGCGCGGCGGGATGCAGGCGATCCGGCATGATTTCGCCGAGCAGCTCGCCGTCAGCCGTCAGGAACGAGGTCGTGAAGTCAAGCCAGAAGACGTTTCGTCCGTCCGCGAGCTTCTGGATCTCCTTGTTGACAATCTCGTTGCGCAGGCGGCGCTGTCCGTCGGCCTTTTCGTCGCACGGGAAAATCGCACAGATGACGAGCTTCGCCTGCGGTTGTTTGGCGCGGATCGCCCGCACCACGGCCTGCATCCCCAGGATGGTCGCCTCCGGCGGCTCCTTCTCGACCGGAAAATGGCCCGTGTTGTTCGTTCCGAGCATCAGCACGACGGCCTTCGCCTGATAGCCGTCGAGTTCGCCGTGCGCGATGCGCCAGAGCACATGTTCCGTGCGATCGCCGGAAAAGCCGAGATTGACCGCCCTGTAGGTCTCGTTCGTAAAGTACTTGTTCCAGGTCCTGAGCCCCCGCCCGGAATCCTCCCAGAAGTGCGTGATCGAGTCGCCGAGGAAGACGACCTTCGGGTTTCCGATCTTCCGGATCTCCGCGAGCTTCTGCTCGTGCCGCGGCATCCACCAGCCCTTCGTCCACTTCGCATCGGGAATCGCTGGCATGACGGCCCGGAGCGACGTGCGCAGCTTCGGCGAACCACGTCCCGGCTTGAAGATCTGCGGTGGCGTCTCCACGGCACCGACTGCGAACGAAACGATAGCCACAACTGACGCAATGGCCTCGCGTGATAATGTCTTCTGCATCATCTTTCCTCCTTCACTCCTTCATTACGAAATTGCTCTTTTTACGCGGCTCACAGAACGACCTCGACGCAATGGCGACCGGGTCGCACCGGAAGACGGTTGTCCGCCAGGAGAACGCCATCCATCTTCACGGACTCGACGCCGTGCCCGACGCCGCGCCTGTTCGTCACGGCAATGACGTACTCCCCGCCGCGGAAACGGCGCGTGACCGTGAACCGTTTCAACGACTTCGGAACGCAGGGATCGATGACAAGCGCATCGTAGTCGGGTTTGACGCCGAGAATGTACTCGCTGATCGCATACCAGTTCCAGGCCGCCGTGCCGGTGAGCCACGAGTTCTTGCCCTCGCCGGGCTTCGCCGCATCCTTGCCGGCGACCATCTGCGAATAGACGTAGGGCTCGACCTTGTGAAGTTCCGAACGGTCCTCGGTATAACTCGGCGCGATCTTCGCCCAGTGCGCAAAGGCATCGTCGCCCCGGCCGGCAATCGCCTCGGCGATGATGATCCACGGGTTGTTGTGGCAGAAGATGCCCGCGTTCTCCTTGTAGCCCGCGGGATAGGACGAGATCTCGCCGTACTCGACCACGTAGCGCGTGAACGCCGGCTGGTTGAGGACGATGCCGTGCTCGCATTCGAGATGTTTCTTCGTCGAGTCGAGCGCCTTCGCGGGCAGGCCCTTCGCCTTGCCGATCTCGGCCATCGCGCACCAGCCCTGCGACTCGATGAAGATCTTGCCCTCCTCGTTCCGCTTCGAGCCGACCTTGCGTCCGAAGAAGTCATAGGCACGGAGATACCATTCACCGTCCCAGCCGTGCCTCTCAATGGACCGCTCCATCTCCGCAACGGCCTTCGCCGCGCGACGGGCCTCGGCCGACTTGCCGAGACGCTTGCAGAGCGCTGCATAGTCCTTTCCGCAGACGCAGAAAAGCCCCGCGATCATCAGCGACTCCGCCTTCGAGCCCTCGGCCCTGTTCTCGGTCGTCTGGAACGACTCGTTCGGATCGTGCGAGAAGCAGTTGAGGTTGAGGCAGTCGTTCCAGTCCGCGCGGCCGATCAGGGGCAACTTGTGCGGCCCGAGGTTGCGGATGACGTGGTTGAAGCTGACGCGAAGGTGCTCGAAGAGCGGAACCTCGCTGCCCTTCACGTTGTCGAACGGCACGGACTCGTCGAGGATCGTGAAGTCGCCCGTCTCCTTGAGGTAGGCGACCGTGCCGAAGATGAGCCACATCGGGTCGTCGTTGAAACCACCGCCGATGTCGTTGTTGCCGCGCTTCGTGAGCGGCTGGTACTGGTGATAGCACCCACCATCCGGAAACTGCGTCGCCGCGATGTCGAGGATGCGCTGACGGGCGCGGTCGGGAATCTGGTGGACGAATCCGACGAGGTCCTGGTTCGAATCGCGGAAGCCCATGCCACGGCCGATGCCGCTCTCGAAGAACGACGCAGAGCGCGACATGTTGAACGTAATCATGCACTGGTACTGGTTCCAGATGTTGACCATCCGGTCGATCTTCGCGTTTCCGGTCTTCACCGTGTAGATCGACAGCAATTCGTCCCAATAGGTCCTGAGCGCCGCAAACGCACGCTCGACCTTCTTCGCCGTATCGAACGCCTTCAGGATCGCCTTCGCCGGCTTCTTGTTGATCACGCCCTTACTCTGCCACTTCTCGGCATCGGGCAGTTCGACGTAACCGAGCGTAAAGACAAAATCCCTCTTTTCGCCCGGCTTGAGCGAGACATTCAGCTGATGTGCCGCGATCGGGCTCCAGCCATGCGCAATGGAATTCGCACACTTGCCCGCACGAACCGCCTGCGGATCGTCAAAGCCGTTGTAAAGGCCGAGGAACGTCTCGCGATCGGTGTCGAATCCTGCAATCTTCGCGTTGACGCCGTAAAACGCATAGTGGTTACGGCGCTCCTTGTACTCGGTCTTGTGATAGATCGTCGAACCCTCGACCTCAACCTCGCCAGTGGAGAAGTTGCGCTGAAAGTTCTCCATGTCCGTTGACGCATTCCAAAGACACCATTCGGCGAACGAAAAGAGTTTCGCCTTCTTCGGTTTCTTCGTCGTATTCGTCAAGGTGAGCTTCAGGACCTGCGCATGCGTCTTGAGCGGAACGAACATCAGAAGCGATGCCGACAGTCCGTTCTTCGCGCCCGTGATGCGCGTGTAGCCCATGCCGTGCCGGCACTCGTACGAGTCGAGCTCGGTCTTGCACGGCTTCCAGCCGGGATTCCAGACCGTCTCGCCGTCCTTGATGTAGAAATACATGCCGCCCGCATCCATCGGCACGCCGTTGTAGCGGTAGCGCGTAATGCGCCGGAACTTCGCGTCCCGGAAGAACGAGTAGCCGCCCGCCGTGTTGGAGACGAGCGAGAAGAAGTCCTCCGTGCCGAGGTAGTTGATCCACGGCCACGGCGTCTGCGGATCGGTGATGACGTACTCGCGGTTCGCATCATCAAAATGCCCAAACTTCATTCCCGTTCCTCCGTGTCAAAGCGCGACGAGACAATTCTTTTCCGCGGACTCGTACATCGCGAGCAGGATCTTCTGCGTCGCGTAGCCGTCGGCGAAGTCGAGGCGGCAGGGCGCGCCCGTCGCGATCGCGTGCGCGAGATCGGCGTAAGCCCGCTCGAAGTAGAGGTACGGGTCGGCGTCGCCGTGGTGGAAGTTCTCGTCCAGTTCGGGGTTCTCCTCGCCGGCGGCCGTCACCAGGCGGAAGACGCTCTTCGCGCCCGCCGGCTTGTTCGTCCAGAGCTCGCAGAAGCCCTTCGCGCCGTTGACGCGGATGACCGGCGCGTCCCAGCTGTTCTCGGGCATCGCCGAGTAGTCGAGCCGCACACCGTCGGCGAGATACACGGTCGCGGTCATGCGCGCCTCGACCTTCAGGCCGTGCCACGGCACGCTCGCAAGGCCCTGCGCCCCGGCGAGGACCGCCTTCGGCGCGGGGTTGCCGAGCAGGAAGAGCGCGGCGTTGACGAAATGCGGGCCGAAGTCAAGCGCGTTCGCGCACGGCTGGGCGAGGTCGACCGAGACGATGTCGCCGAGCCGGCCGCCCTGGACGGCGGCCTTCGCCAGCTCGAAGGGCCGCCCGTAGCGGCGCTGGAAGTTGACGAAGAGCCGCGCGCCCGCCTTGTCCGCCGCCGCCTTCATGCGGTCGGCGGCGTCCATCGTGAGCGCGAGCGGCTTCTCGATGAGGATGCTCTTCACGCCCGCGTCGATCGCGGCGAGGACGTGTTCCTCGCGCGCCGGCGCCCAGGTGGAGATCGTGCAGCCGTCCGGCCTCTCCCGCGCGAAGAGCTCCTTCATGTCGAGGTAGCCCCGGCACGGGTATTCGCGCGCGAAGTCGTCGAGGTTCTGCTGTTCCAGCGACGCCCCCGCGACCAGCTCGAACGCCGCCGCGTTGCGCTTCAGCGCCTCGGCGTGCGCATAGGCGATCGCGTTGACGCCCCCGCGCAGGCTCGAGAACTTCCCGACGCCGATGCAGGCCCATTTCAGCTTCTTCATCCCTTACCTCCAGTCTCCGATGAGCGAAACGATTTCGCGTTTTTGCAACTTGCGATAGTACTCGGGCATCGCCTCGCACTTGACGACGTTCCCAAGGAACGGCGTCATGTCGACCTTGCCGGCGCGCACGTACTCGACGACGCGCTGACGCTCCTCCACGCCGCGGTCAGCCGGCGTCAGGATCGTCACGCCTTCCCCGTTGAAGAAGGAGAACGGATTGATTGCGATCTCCTTGATGTAGTTGGCCTGCATGACGAGCCGCGGCCAGTCGTGCCCGTAGAAGCGAATGGGCTCGACCTTGTACTCCGTGGAGTAATTCTGCGGCTTGCGGCGGATCATCTTGTAAGCAAGCTCCACGCCAGGAATCGAGCCAGACGCCTCGACGACAATGTCATAGCCGCCGTTGCCCAGCCTCGCCACACGCGCGGCCGCGTCCGCCTCGGACAGATTGACGGACTCCGAGACACCCGCCTTCACCGACTCGTTCAGCCGATTTTGATCAATATCCGCCACAACGACTTTCGCGCCGCGCAACTTGAGGAACATCGCGGAGAACTGTCCGATCATGCCCTGCCCGATCACGAGGGCCGTTTCCCCCTCCTTCGGATCGGCCGCCTCCACGCCGCGAAGCGAGATCGCCGCGACCTCAGCCGCCGCATACGGCAAGTACTCCTCGTCCTTAAGTCCCTGCGGGATCAGGATCGGCGTGTCCTCGCCTTCGGTCGCGTAGACATGCGCGCCGGCCTCACCGCCCCACATGCTGCCGCAGTCCGCGAAGCCCACGGGGTTGCGACAGGAGATGACATCTCCGACCTTGAAACCCTTCACGTCCTTGCCAACCTCGAGAACACGCGAAATCGCCGCGTATCCGGGAACGACCGGATAATTCCCCTCCGCACCGTAGTGTCCGGCGAGGACGCGGAGTTCCGTGCCGGGCGAGACGAACGTATAGAGCGTCTTTGCGAGAATCTGCCTGGAACCGAGCTCGGGAAGCGTCACGTCCCCGAAACGAACCTGGTCCACGCCATCATAGATAATTGCCTTTGTTTTCATTGTTTGTTTCTTCTTGCCGTCAATTCGGCCGTAATTTGATTCATCTTGGAAGTCGTGATCGGGTAGAGCGTCATAATGACGGCCGTGCCCACCGCAAGGACACCCGGGATCCAGCTCATCAGCATCTTGATTCCTGGAAGTGCTCCCTGGATGGATTCGGCGACCTTGCCGTCATACCCATATCGTGCCAGAACAACGCCGATGATAAGTCCGGCGATGCCGCCGCCGAACTTCATCGCAAAAGACGTCGCCGAATAGATGAGACCCGTTGCCCGGCGTCCGTTCACCCATTCGGAATAGTCCGCCACGTCTCCGAGCATCACGAAGCACAACGTCGGGAAAATTGCCGCGAAAAGCTCCGATACGATTCCCAGCGCAAAGATCAGCGAAACATCCGAGGCCCCACAGAACCACAGGAGCGAGTTGACGACACCCGAGACGACCAGCGCCCCGACGAAGAGGTTGCGTTTGCCGAATCGCCGCGCCAGTGGCGAAGTGATGCCCGCCCCGACGACCGAGGCCAGCATCAATGCCGTCATATAAGTCGCGCAGAGGATCTCGCGGTTCACATAATGAGTGAAATAGACGATTGTGATCCCCTGCTTGACGGAATTGTAAACGTTGTAGAGAAGCGAAACGATCAGCAGGACAATCCACGGGACATTCACGAAAAGCTGCTTCAGATCAGCCCAAAGGTCATTCTCCTGCTCCTTCGGCGGATCGACGCGTTCACGCGTCCCAAAGAAGGTAATCGGCATCAACACGACAAGGACAGCCGAGAGGATGTAAATCGGAATCGTGTAGGAGTGGAAATATTCCTTCAGCACGATCAGAAGACCCTGCACGGCCATGCCGCCGGCGAACGCACCTACCATCTTGTAACTGCCGATCGACGTACGCTCCCTGTCGTCGGCGCTCATGACCGAAAGCAGGGCGCCATAGGGTATGCCCTGCGCCGTATAGACGAGCGTAAAGACAATGTACGTGACATAGGCATAGACAAGCCGCCCTGTCATTGAAAGCGACTCGGGGCACGTAAACATCATCGAGAGCATCACGCCAAGCGGCAAGGCGCTCCAGAGCATCCACGGACGGTACTTGCCATACCGCGTCTTCGTCCGGTCGGCGACGATGCCCATGGCGATGTCCGAAACGCCGTCCCCGAATCGCGCAATCAACATCAGCGTGCCGACAGCGGCCGGATTGAGTCCGAATTCGTCCGTATAGACGATGAACAGAAATGCCGCGACGCCGCGCCAGGCGATGTTCGCCGCAGCATCCCCCATCGCGTAGCAGATCTTCTCGCAGATTGAAACTCGGCCGTCGTTTTCAGCGCTCATCAGACACATCCATTACATGCGGACCGAACGGATACCGTCCGGCGTCCTTGCCATAGACCGCCAGACCCGTCTTTTCAACTTCAAGCCTGATGGTGATCTTCCCGCTTGCACCAACCGGGACCATGTCGGGGATCTTCGCCTCGACAAGATATCCGTAACTTCCGGCCTCATCCAGCGTCTGGGACTGCTCGCCGCGTCCCGGCGCTCGCTTCTGCGCGAGCCAGGACAAAATGCCGCGACTGTCCGCCGGATCATCCGGCAACACCACTGCCTTCAGCAGGACGCCGTTGGCAAAGACCTTAACCTTGCCAGAATACTTCTCCACCGATGTCATTGGATAGCTGTTCGGATTCTTTGATCGGTCGTACGACCCTCCACCGACCATAAAATCCATATCAGACTTGAACTTAAGGTCGTCACCCGCGTCCTTGCCGTTCAGCCGTTTCGTCGACAGCTCGGCCCGGAAGACAGCCGGCCCATCCGGCCTGTCGAACGTATACTCGAAGAATCCACTGCCCGCGCCGCAGCGCTTCTCGCCGCCCATCGCCGTCCACTCCTTCAGGCTCCACTTCGACGCGGACGGCACAGGCGAGGCGGCTGCGCCCTTCACGGAAAAGCACTGAAAATTGCGGGCAATGGGCTCGCCGTCTGCGAAGAGCGTCACATTGAGCGTCCCGCAAGCCGGTCCCTCCGGCAGCTTCGCCCGGATTTCGGCAAGCCGGCCGCACTGCCATGGCTTGAGCACGGCATTCTCCGGCTCCACCGACACGGACGGAGATTCCACCGTCCGCCCCTCCCCGTCAAGATAGCGCAGCGCATACACAAGGCTGAACCTTTTCCCGGCATAGCGACCCGTCACCAGGGAGACGTCCACGGGAACGGCCAGGACTTCTCCCGGACGGCAAACACGGCAAAGCTCCTGATCCAACGCGATAAACGCGGGCGCGTGAAGATCGGCGAGCGTCATCCCGGGGAAAAGCTCCCCGAAGCCCGTTTCCTTTGCCGTTCTGTCAGCGCGTACGTATCCCGTCCACTCGTTGACGACGTCGTGATGCTGCGTATAGAGCCACCCCGCGCACTTGAGATGACGGCGGAACGCGTTCATCATCAGATGGTAATCCCACGACCAGTCAATGTCTCCCGTGGAGCCCTTGTAGCCCCAGACGTTTCCGCACTCCGAATTGAGCATCGGCGCATCGCCCTGCCTGTAGCCCTTCACGCAATTCCATGTTGACCCGGGGAAGGTCTGTGCGCAGGCGTTCGAGACGACCGACTCCCAGATGAAGCCCGCAAAGTAACCGTGCCACGAATTGAGGTCCGAGACCGTATGGTCGCGATGACACGGGGAGTTGTCCTCGACAAGCCGCGTCGGATCGGCCGCCTTCGCGGCACGGTAGTCCGCGGCGACACGCCGGTAGGCGGACTCGGGCACCTGCTCCGGGGTCTTCGGCTGGGCGGACGGAACCGTGAAGAGTCCCCACGTCTCGTTATACAGCACCCAGCAGAAGACGGACGGATGATTGAAGTCGCGTTTCAGCATACCCCTGAAGCAACGTTCGTGCTCCTCGAACATCTCGTCTGACACCGCGCCCCAGGCGTTCGGGACGTCCGCCATGATCAGAAGTCCGAGCCGGTCCGCCCAATAGAGCTTGCGCGGTACCTCGACCTTGATGTGGACGCGATTCCCGTTGAGCCCCAGCCGCTTTGACGTCAGGATCTCGTTCCTCATGTAGTCGTCCGAAGGGAAGGTGTAGTAGCCCTCCGGACAGTAGCTCTGGTCGAGGCAGAGCTGCAGATAGACAGGCTTCCCGTTCAGCGTCACATACGGGTCGCCGTTCGGATTCCTCCCGATGCCGATATCGCGAAGCCCGAAATAGGTCTTCACGCAGTCGCCCGTCATCCGCGCCCTGACGTCGTAGAGATAGGGATCGTCCAGCGTCCAGGGATGCGGATTGTCCAATGGAATCTCCACCGACTTCTCGACTTCGCCCTGTGCAAACGGAACGTCGACCGTTTTCCCGTCCAGTTCCAGCGTCGCATGAAGCGGCGACGCCGCAGGCGCGTCAAGGCGGACGTCCGCCGTGACGGACGAGTTGCGGAGGGACGGCGCCAAGCGGACCGAATCGAAGTACGCGCGTCCGCGTCCCTCAAGGTAGACCGTCTGCCAGATGCCGCGTACATTGCCGTAGCCCTGCTTGCCGTAGAGGCGCCAGCTTCGCTCCGCCGCATCGGCCGATTCGTCCCAGCAGCGAAATTCGGCGACAAAGGGACGCCCCTTCTCCACAAGATCCGTCAGCTCGAACTCAAACGGCGTGTAGCCGCCGCGGTGGATCCCGACGGATCGGCCGTCGATAAGGAGCTCCGTTTCCCAATCCGCCGCACCGACGATCAGGAAGATGCGCTCGCTCGTCCAGTCCTTCGGAACGGCAAGCGTCCTCCGGTAGTAACCGGTATCGCCTTCGCCTGCCACGGCGGAGCCTTGCGAAGACGGGTTTTTCACACCGCTCGCAGGCGAGCCCCAGCCGAACGGCACGACGATCGTCTGATTGTATCCCCCCTTCGTGAATCCGAACTCCCATTCGCCGTTCAAGTTCAGCCATTCGGCGCGCTCCCAGTCCGGACGCGGATGCTCGGGAAGCGGAATCCCCGCGAAAAGGGAAAGCGAGGACGCGAGGAGCCAGACGGACAACAACTGCCTCATTTCACGACCTCAAGCTCAATGCCGTCCGCCGCCGTCGCGTTCACGACAAGCCTGCCGTTCTCGCGGCGCCAGTCCACCGAAATGCGTCCGGCGGGAACCGTCACGTGTCCGCGCGCCCACGCCAGCGAGGCGGGTGCGACCGGACGCACCTCGACCTTGCGTCCGCCCGGCGCGAGCAGGCGGATGCCGAGGATGCGCGTGTAGAGCCAGTGCTCGCCCCCGGCCATCATCGCGTGGTTGTGGGTGTTCATCTCGCCGTACGGATGCCACTGTTCCCAGAGGGACGTCGCATCGAAGTTGTCGAACATGTAGCCGAACGACGGATACTCCGGCCCCTTCATCATCGAAAGCATCAGTTCGCCGTCGCCGCCGTCCGCCAGCGTCTCGCCAAGCGTCCTCAGTCCCCAGATCCCGACCGTGAACTTGCCGCGGTCCGCCCCGCGGATGCGCCCGACCATCGCGCGATACGCGCTTGCACGGTTCTCGGGGCGGACCAGCCCGAACGCAAACGCCAGCGCAGTCGGCGTCTGACGTCCGCCCTCATATGCGCCGTCCGCGAAGAACTTCGCGTTGTAGGCGTCGCGAATCCGTCCAAAGGCCTCTCGCCAGCGCGCCGCGTCATCCGTCTTGCCGAGCTCCGCCGCGGACTTCGCAAGGCACTCGGCCGCGTAGGCAAAGAGCGCGGTGTTCACTTCCTCCACGAATCCGAACGCGCTCAGATAGCCCTTCGCGCCGTCATTAGGGACGCACCAGTCGCCAAAGCCGTCGGTGATGACACCGGACGGGTAGAGCGCGAGAAGACGCTCCATCTTCGCCTTCGCAAACGGATAGTTCTTCTCGAGAACAGCCTTGTCGGCGTAGAAGAAGTAGTGCCGCCACGGGAGGACGATGCCGTCGCCCATCCAGTCCGCGCACATCTTGCCGCCGATCCCGCCGAGGTCGATGTCGTCGAGCCACTTGCGGTAGAACGCGTTCATGTCAAAATTCATCATCGCCGTCTCCTCGTAGACCTGCGAATCGAGCTGACAGGGCGTGCGCTCGTCGCGCATCGGACAGTCCGTCGGATAGCTCATGAAGTTCGAGCGCATCGAGGTGACGGCCGCCGCATGGAACCGGGTGAGGAACGGGTCGGCGCATTCGAAGGCTCCCGTTGTCGCCACGTCTGCGCCAATGGCGAAGCACTCGACGTCATCCGTTGTGAGTTCGCCGGGATAGCCCTCGACGCGCACAAAGCGGAATCCGTGGTAAGTGAAGCGCGGCGCATAGCTCTCCCACTCGCCCGTCCCCGCCAGCGTGAAGACATCCCGAATCGGCTCCTTCGTCCGGTTGGTCCTCTGATCGATGTCGCCCGATTTCGGATCGCGGTCCTCGGCGTAGAAGAGCGCGATCACGTCGCCGCGCCGCCCCTTCGCACGGATGCGGAGCGCACCCGCGCGGTTGATGCCCGCATCGACCACGAAAACGCCGTCCCGGAGTTTCGTCACGTCCTTCGGACGCCGAAAGTCGTAGGCGCGGACCGGTGCGCCGTCGTAGCGACGCAGTTCGGGCGGACCCTTCGGCTCGCGCCAGAGGTCTGGAACCCTGTTGACAATCTCCTGTCGGTCAAAGTCGTCAAGAACCTTCACGGGCTGCCAACGCCAGCCGTCAAACCCGGCGTCGTAGCGTTCGCCGCCGTAGATGCTGGCGGACGAGACCGGGCTTTTCGCCGAATACTCCCACGAGCCGTCCGTATCCACCTCATCCTCCGTCCCATCCGCATGCGTCAGCGACAGGGACAGCTTCGCGCGCTTCGGGTACTCGGCGACGCGACGCCAGCCGTACTGGAAGAAGTCGTCCGAATAACCGGGGGCGAGCGTGATGCGGACCTCGTTCGTCCCTTCGCGGACCGCAGACGTCGCATCCCACTCGTAGTAATAGCAACGGTGCACAAAATCGCAGGCGGCCGGCGTCAGCACCTGGTCGCCGATCTTCCGACCGTTGACCTCCACCTCGAAGAATCCGAGTCCCGTGACGGTCAGGCGCGCCGAGCGGACCGGCTTCGCCGCGACAAAGGTTCGCCGCATCACCGGACAATTCTTCTCCGAAACCGCCTTGATCCCGGCGGGCAGATCCTCGCCAATCCACTTCGCATCCGCGAAACTGGCGAAAAGCGAAACAAGTGAAAGTAGAATCATCGCGCAGACCTCCCCTCAACTGCCGACAGCAGGACCTTTTCGGCGAACGGATCAAGCCGCAGGGCCCCGAAATCAAGCGCCGTCACGTCCGAAAAGAGGAACGGCGAAAGCAGATAGACCGGCAGCCACGTCACGTTGCCCTTGCGCGCGGCGACGCAGAACCGCGCCCGCCCGTTGTCGAGGTACGCCAGCGGCTCGATGCCGGGCCCCGGCAGGATCTCCTGCGCGCAGGCGGGCTTCGCGTAGCCGTCGCCGTTCGCATCGCGGCGAAGCGGATGCCGCACGCCGTCCACAATGACCGCCATCTTCCGCCAGTCGGGGCATGCGCCCTCCTTGTGCCAGCCCGGCGAGACAGGCAACTCCTCCGGAGCACGGTCGGCGAGCAGTCCGCCGAAGCCGGAAATGTCGCGCGGGTCTCCGTGGCCGACCACCAGCGGACGCCCACTGGCCGCGCGGTCGGCTACCGACGTCGGATCCTGTCCGCTGATGTAGACGATGCGTCCGCCAGCCTTGCGGTAGGCAATCAGCGCCCGCGCCGGTTCCTCGTCCGGCGCCTCATACCCGGCCGTGACGAGCAGCACCGGCGTCTCGGCGGGCGAAAGGTCGCCGACCTTCAGGTTGCGGAAGTCATGCGCCTTGAGCGCATAGCCCGCGTCGCGCAGCGTGCGACCGCACGCCCCCAGCACAAGCCGCCCGACATAGGACTGCGCACCACTCGACCGGAGACCAAGTGCCTCGCAGACGACAGCGACCGTCCCCTTCGGGTTCGGTGGGTTCCGCGCCGCATCGAAGAGGTCAGCGAAGACGGCCTGTTTCCCGGGATCGAGGGCCTTCATCGCGCGCGCGGCGTCGCGGTCGAAACGCTTCTGGAAGTCGTCGTAGGGCAGGAGCGCATCCGGCGCGCGGTTTGCCCAACACGTCCACGCAATGTCGAGGATCGCCCTCACCTGCATCGCGACAAGATCCGCGAGGGCCTCGGCGGCGCCCGGCCGTCCGAACGCGATTGCGGACTCCTTCTCAGCTGCGTAGGACGACTGGGCGACGGCTCGGACGCAGAGGTCCAGCTGTTGCGCGCGGAAGTCCCCAGCGGTGGGTGCGGACGGACGATACCCCTTCAGCTTCTCGCGCACACGCCGCACGATGCCGCCGTCGGAGCGGAAGCCGAAGATGTTCTTCGCGCCCGCCTCGACCTTGCGCGTGCCGAACGCGACGCCCTGGTAGTGGCAGTAGTGGACGAAGTTCAGGATCGTCGGATGGTTGAGCGCGCTCTCGTCGCCGACCGGATGCGTCAGCACCGAGAGGTAGAACGCCGCCACGCGGTGGTCGCCGCGGCCGAAGGCGCGCGAGAGAAGCGCCATCAGCGTCGCCTTCCCCTTCTCCGTGTGCGCCCAGTAGCCGCCGCAGCCGGCTGCGGCGAGGATCGCGCGGTCGTCCGGCCCGACGTGCGGCGCGTAGTCGTCCACCGTCCGCCAACGGCGCGGCTCCCATTCCGTCATGTCGGGGAAGTGGCAGAAGGCCATCAGGACGCCGAAGTCGTCGAAGTCGAACGACGTCTTGATCTCCGCCGGCAGCGACTCGCCGACGAGCTGCGCAACCTCGTCATGCTCCACGTCCCACGCACACGCATCCATCGCCGCGCCCACGACACACGCAACGCAGACGGAAACAATCGACGCGCTTTTCAGGAAAACCCTTTTCGACATTCTTCTAATCTCCTGTGATGTTTTGGGAATGAGATGTGATGTTTTGGGACAGAGAGCTGCATCTATCGGCAGACGGCGTCGAACCATTTCCCCGGATTGCGGTAGGGCGCACCGTTCCCGGCCAAGCCTACGGTATAGTCGCCGCGCAGCGCATCGCGCATGCGCTGGTTTACCTGCACGTTCCAGCCAAACACCTGCCCCTTTTCAAGTCTCAGCCCCGGCACGGCGGTCTTTGGGATGAAGACTTCCCAATGCGACCAGCCCTTCGTGACTTGCGTCCGCGAAACCGTCGCGTCCGCGCAGATTCTCTTTTCGGGCGTCTCGTAATAGACGACCGGCTTCCCCTTAAGATAGCCCGCCTGGAAGACGACATCGTCGGCATCGTATTCCGCCGGCGCGAACAGCCGACCGTCATTCCGCGGGTCAAAGTAGACCTGAAGCGAATCGGAGTCCGCATAGAGTTCATGGGGGCTGTTCGACATGATGAAGTCAGGGTCTTCGACGTCCAGCGTCACGTAGACGCCTTTCGCGTCCCATTCGAGATTGCCGCGAAAGCAGAGCTCTTTCCCATACCGCTCCGCAAGCAGCTCCTTCGATCTCCCGTAAGACGCCCAGGTCGAGTAGAACGCGAACGGCTTGGAACGCGTCTCGCCGCGCTTCGTGCAGTCGAGCCGATGAAACGTCCAGCAGGCCTTTTCCGTGCTTTTCCGCGTCGCGAGCGAGACCCAATAGTGGCATGCGCCTGGGTTTGCGGGAACCTCCTTGCCGTCTTCCGGGACATACTCAAAGCGATACGTGCGTTGCCCGCCGGCGGGAACCGACACCGCAAGGGAATCCTGCTTCGCCCGCAGCCCGCCCTGCGGCTTCTGGGCGAGTGCCAGCGTGCCCGTCAACGGCTCTTCCTCCAGGTTGCACACCGTCACGGCGAGCGTCAACCGCTCCGGGTCAAACGCCGGCCGCAGCTCGACCTTGTTGCGCAGCCGTTCAGCGCGCACGGCTTTCGTCAGGAGAAGCGCCCGCACCTTTGACCAGCGCTTCGCCGCCAGTTCCGTCTCGATTCGCGGCATGACGTCGCGCGCCAGCGACGAGGCCGGACATTCGGCCGCCGCCTTCCGCAGTCCTGTCACGTCCGCAAGGATCCGCTCCACGTAGGCGGCGTCCGGCTCGGCCCGCACGGACTTCGGGTCGAGGTCGAAATCCTGAGGGAAATACTTCAGCTCGCAGGGGCCAAGCTCCAACTTGAACGCGCCCTTGAGCAGTCCCGCGAAGCCACGGCGCTTCGCCGTGACATTCACGCGACACCCCTCGCGGTTCACGGCATACCACCCCCTACCCTTCGGACCGACGCGCACGGCGACGGGATCGTTGACGAACCCATCCAGCAGACGGAAAGAGCCACGCGGAATCTTCACGTACTCGCGCACGAACGGCTTGTAGATGTCGTTGACGCCAACGTCCGGCATGCCCCAAAAGCCGTGCTCGAAGTCCTGGACATCCGTCTCGGCCAACAGATAGGCGAATGGCTCCAAGACATACGGATCCTGCGGATGCGGCGTCGCGTAATACAGGAACATGTTGTCGTTCCGCAGACCGACCGTCGGCGGCGCCCACCAGGCGTTCTTCCAATAGTTCGTCCCGATGATCGGATCATAGAGCTCGAAATTGCAGTGCCGGATCACGTTCATCGTCCGAATGCCGTTTTCATTGAGCGTCTGCGCAAATGTGTCCGAATACATGAAATACGGCTCGTTCATGTCCACGCGACCGTTGGCTCGGAAATAGTCCGGCCGCACGAAAAGAACGGGATCGAGCCCTTCGACATTTCGCAAGGCGTCAAGGTCGATGCCGGCCTCCCGGAGCGTCGCCGTCATGTCGTAGTCCGGCCAGCGATCCAGATGCCGATTGGCATAGATCTCCGGCTTGACCCAGAACTGAAGCGTCAGGCCCTCATGGCCTTCGGCACGCAGTTCAGCGGCGAGTTCCCGTGCGACCTCGACCGTCTTCGCGCACCGCCAGCCCAGCCAGGCCTCCTTGACGTCCTTCGCGCCCTCGACGAGAAAGCGGTAGCGACCGGGCGCATCCGTCGCCGGAACCGTTACTCCCGTCTCCCTCTCAAAGAGCGCGACCGTCTCGGCATCGTAGCCGTTCTCGATGCCCATGAAGTTCGGTGCGCACATCTCGTTCAGCGTCACGCCACGAAAATGGCCGTAGACGGAGAAGCGGTCGCGATAGCCCGCCAACAGACGCTTCAGCGCCGTGCGCACGACAGGGTGGTAGAACTTGAGCGCGCCCCAGCCACCCGTGGACTGCCCCTTGCGATCCTCCAGCGCCACGTTGAGCGACGCATCGCCGCCGAGAGCCGCCAGCCAGTTCCCATTCGCGAGACGCCAGTTCATCCGAAGCCAGATGTCATGTCCGGCGTCGTCGAGCATCCGAGCGCCGAGGTCGTCCCAACCGGGCACGCGCCCCGGCGACGAGCCGAACTGGCTCACGTGCTCGAACGTCGCGTACTGGTGCCCCGCGTCGCCGCTGTAGTCCACTTCCTTGATGATCCAGGCATTCAGCCCCTCGTAGGCCATGTAGTCCAGCACGTTCTGCCACTTGTGCCGATAGAATTCCAGCGACGCGCGCATGTCGCCATAGCCGTTGAAATGCGCGAATCCGAGATGTGAGTCCATCGTCGGGTCCTCGTCCCAAATCCCGAACGTGCGGCGCGCGGCCTTCTCTCGCCTCGGCGCGGCCGACGAACGCGCCGCCCCGTATGTCGCCTCATAGACGCGGATGCGGGCCGCCGCCGGAGGCTTCGAGCCGGGGAACGGACGATAACCCAAGACCGCCACGGCCACGGCCGGGCAATCGGGGAAGAAGAGAAGACGGCGCTTCGCGAGCCGCCCGGTCGTCGGGTTGTCCATGCCCGTCATGATGCCGAAGCAGTCGAGCGTAATCGTGTAGAGGACGCCCCGGTTCTCCGGGTAGACGGCGAGCGCATACTCGCGCTTGGCATCGTCCGGATACTCCAGCTCAATCCAATGAGCCCGCCCGGGGTTCTTCAGCGGCACACGGTAGGCGAAGCCCACGCCGAGGTTGAGGTCGGACTCGCGATAGACGCACCCCGCCGCATTCGTGACGATCGAGGAACCGCAGTGGTTGAACGCGGCGGGCGGGACGTCCCGCGTGCAGTCGATGTCCGCCACGAGCGTCGAGGCGTCGAAGACCTGGCGATCCGCCAGCGGAGCGTGCGTAGCTTCCGGATCCAATGCCATGAGATCGTAGTAGAAATCGCGCTCCCGAATCCGGAAGACGCCGGGACGATCCGGCTTGACCGTCCGCGTGTACTGCGTGAGCCTTCCGCTCGGAAGGTCGCGGCGGCGAAAGCGGATCGCCGTCTCCTTGCCGACCGTCGCCGTATGATCCATCAGTTCCAGAAGGTAAGGCCGCACCTGCGCATATTCCACTTCGACCTCGCGCGGCGTCAACGCCCGATCATACAGCTTCACCTCATCGATCGCGCCGCCCCACGAGCACCAGGCGTCCCGACGATGGGTCGGCACGACGCCAATGCGCAACCGCCCCGTGTCTTCGCCGGACGGCACCTTTCCCTTCCACGCCATGCGGTGCAGGAACAGCACGCCATCCAGGAACAGTTCACAGCCGTCCCCACGATACTGGACGAGGACGTGATGCCACTCGTTCGACTTCACCGTCCCAACCCAGTTCTTGCCGTCGCCGATGTCGGCGTAGTCGTAGCTCACGTACGAGCCGGCGTCCAGGTTCCCGCAGATCGCGGACATCAGGCGTCGGCGGTTGCGCGACCGATTCGGCTGGGCCGTCCACTCGGAGCGATCCTCGTTACAGGCGCTGTCGAACTGCAGCATGCCGCCGATCGCGTCCTCGTCCATCTTGAACCAGCACGAGAACGCCCCGTTCGTCGGTGTGGAGACGATCTTGCCGACAACGTATTCGAGCCCGCCGTCCTTCTCGTCGACGAACAGGCCACGCCCCCTGACGCCTTCGCAGAAACGGACGCCCTTTGCGTAGACGGGTTCGTTGCCACGCGAATCCTTGAGCCCGTCCTCGAAGTCCAGCGTATAGACCGGCACAACCGTCGCGAGAAGAAGAATCGAATCAAACAGCATCATCTTGCCTGACCTTTCTCAGCGCGCCGAGACGTCCCGCGCACGCAAATTCCTGAAGCGAACGTTGAAGCCCGCATAGCCCAGAAGCCCGATCGCCCCTTCGGTGCGGCGAATGCCCGGATGCGGCTTGCGGTCAGGCGTGTCGCCGTCACCCTGAAATGCGGAAAGGTCGGCTCGCGAGACCTCCACGCCATTCAGCGTCACGCGCACGGTCGAACCGACGACCTCGATCTCGCAGTCGTTCCATTGACCAGCCGGATGCGCATAGCTCCCGCCGACGGCAAAGCCTTTCGCCGCCGGATTGTCGCGACGCGCCGGCGCGAGTCCGTAGACGGCTCCGCAATACTGCGTCGGCGCGCACTTGTCGCGCTTCGCCGAAGCGTCGTAGTAGGCGTCGCCGCCGTCGTCCAGCAGCTGAATCTCGCACAGTGCGGTATACGTCGGGTTCCCCTTTTCCGCCATGCGGACGCCTATGCCGTTGTTTCCGTTCGTCGGCATCAGGAAGTCGAAGCGCAGCACGAAATCTCGAAAGGACTTCTGCGTCACGAGCTGCTCGTCCGTACCGGGACAGAGCTTGTGACGCTCCATCGTTCCCGGAATATACTGAAGAATTCCAGGCTCCGTCGGCTCGACGCCGTAGCACGGCACCGCTCCCGACCACCGCCAGCCCGTAAGATCCTGCCCGTTGAACAGCGAACGGAAGCCCGCGCGGCGTTCGAGCGTCGCGCGGCGGATGGCCTTCTCCAAGCAGTCCGCCATGCGCTGGAAGCCCGCGTCGTTCGGGTGCAGGGCAACGTCGATCGAGAGATCGGCCAGCTCCTCGTCCGTGCCGCAGTCCGCAAAGAAGTCGGCGACCTCGAAGCCCTCGTCCGCCGCAATCGCCCGCACGAGCCGCGCATACTCTTTCAGGTAGATGCCTCCATGCGGCGCGTCGCTGGAAGCTGGCAGGTACGTCCCGAACCCATAGCCGCGCCGTGGCGTGCAGAGGACGATGATGGCGTGCGGATTGGCCTTTCGGATCTTGTCCACCAGAATCCGGTAATTCGCCGCAAACGTGTTGGCGTTCGTGCCGACGCGATAGTCCGCGAGCGTGCCGACGGGTACGCGATGCCCCCAGTCGTTGATTCCATGCTCGATCGTGTAGAGATCCGCACGCGGCACCTTTGCCCAGCGGTGCCCGCCAATGACGCCGCCGTTGATGGCCAGGTTGTGATAGTCCGTAAAGGAAAGCCGATCCTTAACGCGGCTCTGGTAGCCGCGCGTGAACTTCGCCTCCCCGTATTCGGACGCATGCGCGTCGTACCACGAGATGGAGGTTCCGAACACGCACCAGGAAAGCCCCGTCGGAACTGGCACCGACTCCAGTTCCCGCGCCACCCAGTCGGCGTAGTCGCGCACACACGTTTCCCTCTTCTCGCCGAGCGCGCGAATCGCGGCGACCTGCGACGGAAAGCCACAACTACGCAACTGGTCGAGAAAGAACATCGTCCGCGTGGCGTCGGCCGACGCGCGCGCAGCCCGTAGGAGTGCCTCCGTCCAGACCTTCCGCCCCCGCGCCGCACGTTCGCATTTCGGCGTCATCGTCTGCTGCGTGACGGCGGCAATCTGCACCGCCCGCAAGGGATCCGTCTCGTAAGCACCCTTCACGTCCGCCAGAAGCGCATCCGCCGCCTGCGGTGTCGCCACGAAGCCGTATAGGACGGCTGCAGACGTTTCACGCGCCAGCCGTTCGGCGTTCTCTGCCTGCCAGACGGCCGCCGTCGCGGCGTCGTCGCCCTCTTGCGGACGTATGTCCAGCGCATCCCGCTGGACGAGCGCGCAACCGCCCGTTGTCACCAACAGAAGCAAAACTCCCGCAAAGGTCACTTGTCTCGTTCTTCTCATCAGTCGTCCTCCTCAATCCCTGCAGAATTCATGAGCCCACGGCGCGCGCATCGACTGGTAAAGAAACCGATCCGCCGCAGGATCGTCCTTCGCGTGCAGCGATACGGGATCGAACGCGAAGCCGCGCCCCAACCGTTCGGCGACGATGGCGAGATTGAACATCGTGCAGGATCGAAAGCCCGTTTCCTCGTTCAGGCAGAACCGACGCCGCGTCTTGCACGAGTCGATGAAATCTGTCTGCTGGGGCGGCGGTTCAGGCAGTTCGGCCACAAGCCGCTTGACGTCCATCTCCCGACCGTCGGCGTCGAGCATTCGCATCCACCGATCCGTCTTCTCCTTCGGCGTCCACGTGTGAACGGTGCCATCGGCCTCCCGATAAGGCCAGACCGTGACGCCATTGGAGCCCCGGAGAAACGGCTCGTCCATGAGAGACCGGTCGCCGTCCAGGACAACTTCCGTTCCGTCGGCATAGGTCAGCGTGATGCGGTCGAAGCGACCGACGGCTTCGGGATGCTGCCGAGGGCCGACATAATCGACGCGGACGGGCGACGTCTCGTCCTTGCAGAGCAGGTACTGGAGCGGATCAAGGTAATGCTGCGCCATGTCGCCGAGCCCGCCGGCATCGTAGTCCCAGTAGCCGCGAAACGTCTCGTGGCAACGATGGCGGCTGTAGGGTCTCCACGGCGCCGGGCCGAGCCACATGTCCCAGTCCAGCGTCTCCGGGCAGGCTTCGGGCTTGAGGTTGACCTTGCCCGACCAGTAGAATTTCCAGTCGAATCCCTGACCCGCACCGAAGACGCAGCGAATCGGCCCCGCCCCCAGGACGCCATTCTGGACAATCTGCCGAACCGGCTTGACAGGGCTTCCGAGCCCGTAGAACGGATCCGTATAGCGAAACCACGTGTTCAGGCGGAACATGCGCTTCTTCGCCTTGACGTACTCCATCACGCGCACCCCCTCGCCGACCGTACGCGTCATCGGCTTCTCACACCAGATGTCCTTTCCCGCGCGCGCGGCCATCACGCTCATGCAGCCGTGCCAGTGCGGCGGCGTGCAGATGTGGACGATATCGACGCCCGGATCGTCCAGCATCTCGATGAAGTCACGATAGGCACGAACCTTCCCCCAGCCCGCCTTTTCGGCGCAGTCCAGTCCCGCCTCGACATGAAGCCGGTCGGGGTCGCACAGGCCGACGAGCCGAGACCCCTTGAACGGCAGGTGGTTCGCGCTGCGCGCAATGCCGCCGAATCCGATGAGCGCCCGCGTCAGGCGGTTGGACGGCGCCCCCGCCCCGAAGACGCTGGACGGGACGATGTTGAACAGCCCAAGGGCCGAAACGCCCCGAATGAAGTCCCTTCTGCTGGCACGCGTCATCAGCGAACCTCCACGACATAGTCAAAGTCATCGCCCGCCTCACGGGCAATCGTCAGCACCGCCACGCCGGAGGGCGTGCGCTCGACCTGCACGGGAGCGCCTGTCGCCAGGCAGCGCGCCGACCGGATCTCGCCTTCGTACTTGAACGCAAAGCGCGTTGCCTTCGGATCAAGGAAATGGACATAGAGCACGTCACCCTTTCGCGTCGAGACGATTTCCTTTGCAAGACCGACGCCGGCGCCCTCCGTGCCGTAGATCGATTCGCCGTTCCGGGCGAACCACCGACCGACGCCCTTCAGCGTCTCGACGCATTGGGGAGGAAGCGCGCCCGACCCGTCCGGACCGACGTTCATGAGCATATTGGCCCCGCGCGCCGCACAGCGCGCGATCATCGCAACGACCTCTTCGGCCGTGCGGAACTTCCGCTCGGCGAGCTTCCAGCCCCAGACTTGGTGCTGAAGCACATCGCACTGTTCAACCGGGCGGTCGTCCGTGACCGGCTGATGCCGCGAAAAGCCAAGGTCGGCATGGTCGCCGGGAAGGTCACGCTCAAAGAGCTGGATGTCCTCCTTCGCGCGGATCGGCTGGTGGTTGTTGTTCGCCACAAGCGTCTTGCGGGCGTGGATGAAGTCGTAGATCTCGTCGAACTTCCAGTCCAGAGTCCGCTCCCACTGCCCCGTCCGGGCGTTGAACTGCGCATGATCCCACTCGCCGTCAAACCAGATGTTGCCCGGCCGATAACGGCCGATGAGCTCGCCGATCTGCGCCAGCATGAACTTTCGATAGGATGCATAGTCGCCGACCTGGTCGCCGAGAACGCTCTTGGACGCCCGCCCCGCCGGATAGTCCTTGCGATGCCAATCCATCAGCGAATAGTAGAAGTTGATCTGAAGACCCGCATTCGTGCAAGCCGCCGCCAATTCGCCGACGACATCGCGCCGAAAGGGCGTATGGGCGATGTTATAGCCGTCATCCGCCTGCGTGGGCCAAAGCGAGAACCCATCGTGGTGGCGCGTCGTGACCGTGAGATACTTCGCCCCGGCCTCCTTGAACAGGGCCACCCACGCCCGCGCATCGAACTTCGACGGATAGAAGCCGTCTTTCGCTCGTGCATAGGCCGCTTCGTCGATGCGTCCGCCCCCGCCCTGAAGATACCACTCGCCCTGCGCATACGTGCTGTAGAGCCCCCAGTGGACAAAGATGCCGAACCGCTGCGCGGCGAACTTCGCCCGAGCCTCCCGATTCCAGGCGTCCAACGATCCGGTGGTCTCCGCCACACCGGCGTGGGCGAGCATCACGCCCGTCCATGCCACGGCCATCATTCTTCTTGTCATCATCGTTTCTCTCTTTTCGTTTCGTCAGCGAATCAACAGGGCTACGCCTCTTGGCCGGCGCAAGACGACCTTGGTCGGATACTGGGCGATCTCCCACCCTTCCGGCAGATCGATGCCCGACACGTCGAGCGAACCGCTGATCCGCTTCGCCTTGACCAACACATAGCGGCGGTTCGGATCCAGTTTTGTCGCGTCAAACCCGTCCAAGACGAGCCGCACGCCGTCCGCAAACGAGAGCATCCCATTGACGGCCAGCGTGCCACCGAACGTCAGGCGACAGTCTTCCGTCAGCGCCAAGTCGCCAGCAATCTCAACAACGCCTTCGCCGACCAAGACGATCCGATGGGCGGCCTCGTTTGTAACACCGCCCGCGAAGACGGCCTTGGCGCCAGCGAACGCGAACACGGCACAGTCGTTCGACACGACCAGCGGCTGGGCAAACGTCGCCACCCCCGACTGCGCGCCAACACCTGGCAGGACGCCCTCCGGCGACGGAAGAACCAGCACGGGACGCATAACAGTGACCGTGCCGCAGTCCGCGAGAACTGCCGGAGACGACGATGCCCGCGCACCGCCGACGAGAATCGGCTCCTTTTCGCCGCCGGACAGTGCCTCGACATGTCCCAAAACCATTTTTCCGCCTTCCACGCTGACTGCGCCGGGAATCACGTTTGCGCCCGAAAGGCGCTGCGCGTTCGAGCCGACCTTCACGAGACGCCCGCGGAACGCGCCATTCTGTCCGAGCGTGATCGTTCCCGCGAAATCAAGTTCGCTTTCGCTGTCGCATCCCACGGTCAGCGCCGCGTCTGACGGCTTGTACTTGTAGGTCATGGCCAGTTCGCCCGCACCCGTGAGCCCGCCAAGACGAAGCGCATTCCAGGGCTCGTTCACGTCGAAGAATTCGTCCTTCCGTCCCGCCGGAATCTCCACGATGGCGTTCGGCCACGACCAGCCGCCCGGATTCGAATAGCCATCTGTCACAAGCGGCACGGCCAGTTCCAGCCGACCGGCGAAGCCGGCATCGGCAAAGCCAGCCGGTACCAGGCCCACCGTTTCCGAAGCCGAGTTCGTCAGGACAAGCGTCCCTGACCCGACGAGAAGCTCACGTGCCCGCGGCAGTCCAAAGACGTCAAAGCCGGCCTCGATGTCTGGGCTTGAGAACCGTCCGGGACGCGAACTGTCACAGATGTCAAGCGTTGCCGTTCCGCCGTCCACCACATACTTCACCGAGGCACCATTGTCCATCTCGGGGACATTCGCCGTCAGCGTGCGGGACGCGAGGAAATGACGCCCCTTCAGCACAGCGCCGTCACCAAGGCGAACCAGCGTCGAAGCATCGCCGCCGAAGACCTTGAACGGCGCCAGCGCGGCATCGCTCAAGCCGTTGCCCACGGCGTACCAAAGCGTACCTGCGCGGACATCGAACCGCGAGACGCGGCTCTGCGGAACCGTCTCGTTCAATTCAAGAACCGATTTCGACGCGAACCACGAAAGACCGTTCGCGCGTGCGATCTTGAACGTTCCCTTCCCGTCCTTGACGAAATGCCGCGCGCCTTCAAAATACATGCGAAGTGCCGTACAGTCTTCATAAGTGGCTGTCTTGCCGTCCGCAACGGCGATGCCGCCGCCCGACGCGCCCAGCGTCAGCGTCAGGCAGTTCGCCGGGCTGCCCGGTTCGTCCGTGAACGTCCGCACGAAGCCGCCGTCTTCCGTAAACTCGACCAGGCCACCGCCCGAAACGCGCACCGTCTTTGACCGAAAGGCATCCAAGCCGTCGATCTTCGCGGACGAAAGGCCCGCCAGCAGTCCCTGTCCGTCGCCGACCTGAAGCCGCGTCCCGTTCACGTAGACGCCGCCACGCACAAGAAGATCGCCCTTGACGATCGTCGTACCAGGTCCGACGAAGCAGACGGACGCCGATGCGTTCGTCTTCACAGAGCCGTCCGTCGCGACGACATCGCCTAGGATGTCGCAGTCCAGCGTCAGCGTCGCATTCGTGTTGAAGTTCGCGATCGTGATGTCCGCCGCGCCGCCGCAGCCCTGACGCACGAGCGTGCCGCCCTTGATCACGACCGGCGTATCCGCCATGTTGGGCGTGACGAGGATCATGCCGCCGTGAATCGCGTTCGTCCCAGCCAGCGTCAACGCCAGCGGTGTACCGCCGTTGGGCGTGTTGAACCGCAGGCGTCCGCACGAGACGTCTGCGTGCGATTCCGCACACAGGGCGGCCGTCACGTCCACCGAGGCATACCCCGGCTTGGCAGACCCACTGCCGCTCGTGAAGTCCAGCGCGTAGTCGGACGCCGGGAGCGGCGCCACGCGCCCTTCGTCAATGAGCTTGACCCACGACTCGTTTCGCCAGAGCACGTTGCGAGCCGAAACACCGGCCATGTCGCCCTCTGTCTTCGTCGCCCACGGGATGCCATTGACGAGATTCCACTGCGCAGGATCGAAGTCAAGCGTGACGACGCCGCTGCCCTCATTGTTTTCATAGTCACGTAACCCGTCCAGCCAGATCTCGCCCAGCGAATAGGCGCCGCTGCCCTCAAAAGCCAACGTCACGTGCTGCCCCTTGAGCGCAACGCCACGATTGATCGCAAACAGGCCGTTCGTGTGCGCGGCCGTGCGGCGCGGCTGGTCGTCACGGACGACGAAGCGCACGCGGTCGCCCGTATGGAAGACGCCCTTGTCCGCCTCTTCGCCAATCTTCGAGCCCGAAGTCTCACCCGAATAGTCAAGAACGACCGTTCCGTCTTCGACCTTGAGAAGAGGCGTGAACGTTGTGATCTCTTCCGCACGCCTGCCCGAAGCCTTCAGCGTCAGCGTGCCAGCCCCCTGCTTATAGACGGCATTCGCATACTCAAGCCCCTGGACGGGGGCGTAGTCGACGCCCTCTTCGACTCGAAGAACCATTGCCTGCGGCGTCGAATAAGACTGCTTCGTCAAGTCCACGTCGTTTGACGATGCGAAGAGGTAGCCCGAACCTGCCTTGAAGTCAATCTTTCCCGAACCGCCGACATAGCCCTTGCCAAGCCGAAGATAGCCGGACTCCACGGAGACGTTGCCGCTGTAGCTCGAAAAGTCTCCCGCGAATTCGACCGTTCGGGACGAGATGAGATGCAAGTTTTGCGAACCGCGAACAGCCCCGGAGAGCTTCAGGTTGCCGCCGCCCGCCGCGCCGTTCGCCGCCTCGGTCACGCCACCCAGCCGCGTTTCGGACGCAATGACAAGCGGCCCGCGCCACTCGCCGACCGCGAGCGGGTCGGGATTCATGTTGATCAGCGTACCCATCGCCGTACGCGGCCCCATTCCGCCCAGGTAAAGCGTGTTGCCGTCGACGCCGGCGATCAAGCCGCCGAGATCCAGGTAGCCCAGCCCCGCATTGTCCACATGGATGGCGTTGTTCCGCCCCAGCGCATGCGAGATGCGCGAGCCCTCCGCCGCAGCGGCTCCGTTAAGCGCCACGCGCAGGCCGCCTTGCCGAACCGTCAGGTCGCCGGTGAAGGTGTTGTTGCCGGTCATCAGCACGGGATTGAACGTATCGGCCACCCCGCTGTCGTTCTTGGCATAGACGGGATTCTCCAGCGTCACGGCGTGCGAGCCGTCCGCTTCCGAAATGTCGCCGAGCAGCGCCACCGTGTAGTGCGGGAACGCCCCCAGCGAACCGCTGATCCAGCCGTTTCCGCAGATTCGGTCGAAAACTCCCTCGTAAGAGACTTCAAGGTCGCTCCGCAACACGAACCTGTTCTCGAAGACGAGCGGAAACCGCTTGCCGTTCATCTTCGCGCGCGGCACCGGATGCCGGATTGTCGCCGGCTGTCCCGCGATTCCCGAATCAAGCGTCAGGGCACACGTCGAGCCAACCGTCGCCGTACGCAGGAAAAAGCTCGAGGAGCTGAACTTCGACGACAACCCCTCCGGCTGTTCGCAGTCTGCCGGACGCACGATATGCCCGACTGTCGCGTCTTCGTCGAGCGAAAGGAAATAGCCGGCCGCGCTCTTCTCCTCCGCGCGAACGGTCAAGATCGCCCCAGCCCCTGCCGCTTTCGCGCCGTTCTTCCAGCTTGCGGACGACGACCAATTGCCCATTCCGCCGACATACTCGCCGTCGCAGGCTTCCGCACCCGACGCGGACAGGACGCACGCGCACAGCATCACGGGCAACCCCATCAACGACGCCCAAATAAGGGCATCTCGCATCTTGACTTCGTTTTGTCGCGGAGAGTTGAGCTCGATTCGCTTTTGCATGGCCACCTCGTTATTCGTGAAAGATGGCAATAGTCTATCATATTACCCTCCCCAAAATTTATCCATTTGCGCAAAAAAATGACAGGGGGCAAGCTTTCCACGCCATCGCCCCCTTGACCCCAGTTTACAGCGCGACTGCAGCTTTTCAGTTGGGGGCAGCCCCTCCGGGTGTGGTATCATTCACGTCTGACTCTCAAGGCTTCCGAGAGCGGACGAACACCGTGGTTTAGGAACTTGTCTTCTCTGCCAACGCCGCGCGAACCTCGGCGAGGACGCGGCGGGCCGTGCCGATGCCGAAGCGGTCAGCGACGGCGAGCAGGTCGTCCTCTGTGACGTCCCGCCGCCGACCGTTCACCGAAAGCTGATGCACGCCCACATGCGCGCGCCACGGATCGGCGCTCGGAAAATCGCCGCCCGTCAAGTCGTAGGCCGGCGCAAGCTCCCACGCGCCGCCCTGCTTCAGCCGAAACGCGAAATTCTTCGGATGGTCGTCGCATTCGCCCGCAAGCACGTTGAAAGCCATTCGACGAAAGAGCTGTTCGCGCGCCTCATAGCCCAGCCCAAGCTCATCCGCCGTCGCAAAGAGCTGCTCGTACCGGCGATGCTCCGGCGGCGTTTCCGGCGGCAGGTGCGCCAACGCCGAAAGCGTCGCCACGTGAAACCGCTCCCTGTCCGCGCGGTCGAATCGCCTCGTCATGAAATGCTGGAGACCGTCCAGCTCGTACAGGCAAGACTCGCTCATGTCGATTCCGGCGGCTCGAGCCTTTCGATACAGCGCATATTCCGCTTCACCTCGCCACGGATATTCGGGCGGCGTAAACTTGACGATCCAATGCTCAAACCCTTCAGGCAAGTCCCGGTCGCCGATCAGAAAGGCGTTCGTCCGGCGATTCCACCCGATGACGGCCTTCGCCTGCGCACCACC
>CAKUGW010000021.1 GCA_934654805.1 uncultured Kiritimatiellota bacterium | reverse complement strand
CCATCCTTCAACAACAGCCAATCTTTACAGGGGGTAAACCATCAACGAAATCAACTTTACCTCTGGAAGCGGCAAAAGGGGTTGGATGGGCATTGAAGGGCGTGCGCACGCAGTTTTCCGGGCCTAATTATGGTATAATGCAACCCGATTTGACACGGTACAGCATTCTCAACCAACAACAAGGAACAGCCATGGACCTCAAGGAAGCCACAAACCGCATCGCCGCGCAGGGCGAACTCGTCACGAAGATCCGCGAAGAAGTCGCGAAGGTGATTGTCGGCCAGGAAAAGCTCGTCGACCGACTCATCCTCGCGCTGACGACGGGCGGGCACATCCTGCTGGAGGGCGTGCCCGGCCTCGCGAAGACGCTCTCGGTGAACACGCTCGCGAAGACGCTGGGGCTCGACTTCAAGCGCATCTCCTTCACGCCGGACCTGCTGCCGGCCGACGTGGTCGGCACGCTTGTCTACTCCCCGAAGACGGGCGAGTTCACGCCGAAGAAGGGCCCCGTCTTCACGAACCTCCTCCTCGCGGACGAGATCAACCGCGCGCCGGCGAAGGTGCAGTCGGCGCTGCTGGAGTCGATGCAGGAGAAACAGGTCACGATCGGCGAAGAGACGTACAGGCTGCCTCAGCCGTTCCTCGTCCTCGCCACGCAGAACCCGATCGAGCAGGAGGGCACCTATCCGCTCCCGGAGGCGCAGGTGGACCGCTTCATGTTCAAGTGCCTCGTCGAGACGCCGTCGAAGGCGGACGAGCGCCGCATCATGCAGCGCTTCGCCGAGAACGCCCAGCCGCCGGAGGCGAGGACGGTCTGCGCGCCGGACGACATCGCGACCTTGCGCGCGACGCTGAAGGAGGTCTACTGCGACGAGAAGGTCGGCGACTACATCCTCGACATCGTCTTCAAGACGCGCGAGGCGAACGAGATGATCCAGAACGGGGCCTCGCCGCGCGCGACGCTCGCGCTCAATCTCGCCGCGCGCGGCAATGCGCTCCTGCACGGGCGCGCCTACGCGACGCCGCAGGACGTGAAGGAAGTCGCGCACGACGTCCTCCGCCACCGCATCCTCCTCACCTACGAGGCGGAAGCCGAGGGCGTGACGTCCGACAAGGTCATCGACAGGATCCTCTCCGAAGTCCCGGTGCCGTAGGGAGGAATGGCAGGGCATCGTCTTCGTTCGCTCCCGTGTGAATGGATGACATGAGGGAGAACATGGAAAATCAGATTATTGTCTATCAGCCGAACGAGACGATGCGGTTGGACGTTCGCGTGGAAAACGAGACGGTGTGGCTCAATCAGTCTCGGCTTGGCGAGCTGTTTGGCGTGGATCGAACGGTCGTCAATCGTCACATAAACAACATCTGCAAGACGGGCGAACTTGATGCGTCGTCAACCTGTGCAAAAATTGCACAGGTTCAAGAAAAGGGCGGACGGATGGTTCGCCACACCATTCCATTGCATCGGCTCACACGGAGACGCGGAGGCACGGTTTCACCGTCCGCGCAGGCCGTCTGTTTCTTAACGCAAAGAACGCGAAGGGAAGCGCAAAGGACGCGCGTGCCTTGGCGTCCTTTGCGTCAACGCCTTTGCGACCTTTGCGTTGAAATGCTGGACGCGATTGCAAGGCCTCAAGCAGTGACATTGGGGGCCTGTCCCCGTTCCGGAACCGTCGCGAAAAGCAAGGAGAAAAGTAAGGAGAGAATCCTGGCTGCGCTTGCGAGCCGCCCGGAATGGACGACGGCGGATCTGGTTCGGGAAACGGGGCTTTCGCGTTCGGGGATTGAAAGGAATCTTCGTCTGCTCAAGGCGGAGGGCCGTCTGCGGCGGGTCGGCGCGGACAACGGCGGAACCTGGCAGGTGCTGGGGAATTGGAATGAGATCGACGAACAGGGAACTCGTATGAGGGAAAACTTACGGCAAAGGACGATCAGAACATGAAAAGACCATTTGACACGATCATCGGGCCGGATGGCGTCTGGAAGGACGACAGCGCGGCGGAGGAAGAATGCGGGCGCGACGAGGGTGCGCACGAGCCCGCCGAGCTGAACGCGCGCGAGGAATTCGCGCTGCGCTGCCTCAACGCGGCGGCGAACCTCTATGGCGTCCTTACGCTGGAGGCGTTCGTCTCGCTTTACAACGGCTACGCGAAAGATCACGACGCGCCGATTTCGGACGTGATGACGGTCGCCGAACTCGACACGCTCGTCGACCGGCTTCACGACTACTTCATGAACCGTTCCGAGCCGGATGACCTTGAGCATCTGCTGGACGGGCCGGGCGAGGATCTGGAGATCTGGTTCTCGACCTGGCAGCTGAAGGCGGACGAGCCGCGCGTCATCGTCTACCAAGACCTGACGTCGAGTGATTGGGACGAGGAGCCGACTCCGTCGAAGGACGCGAACGGCGAAATCACGCGCACGGTCGCGGACACCGTGGCCAGTTTCCGCAAGCTCGACCTCGCCGTCCTGCCGGAAGACGACTTCCTCCTCTACGAGGAGCCGATGGCGGCCGAGGAGACGAAAGAGAGCCGCGCGTTCGAGAAGTTTGTCAAGAAGGAGTATTTCCTCGACCGGGCCGAGCAGGAGCTGGACACGCTGGGCATCCAGTGCAACGCGCGCGTCAACGGCGCGAAGGTTGTCACGGCGCTCAAGTACATCCGCGAGAACTGCGACTGGGAACCGTCCGACGATGAGGCCGTCCAGCGTCTCGCGCAGGCCCTCAGCCCGCTTTTGGACACGACGCGCACGTGGGAAGGGCGCGGCCGGACGCCGCGCGAGCTTGCCGACCTTGGGCTCGTCGACTGCGTTGAAAATGTCGGCGGTGCTTGCAAAACATCGGACTCCCGTAAACGTAATCTGACTGTGTTCGATACGGAGATTTCCGATTGCCATGACTGACGTAAAGGAACTGATGGCGAAGGTGGGGAAGATCCGGATCCTCACCAACAGGCTGATCGACGACCAGCTCGCGGGCGACTACCACTCGACCTTCAAGGGGCAGGGCGTCGAGTTCGACGAGGTGCGCCCCTACCAGGTCGGGGACGACGTGCGCACGATCGACTGGAACGTGACGGCGAAGACAGGCGTACCCTACATCAAGCGGTTCGCCGAGGAGCGCGAGCTGACGATCCTCTTCCTCGTGGACGTCTCCGGCTCGCAGGGCTACGGCAGCGTCCGCCGCTCGAAGATGGAGCTCGCCGCCGAGGTGACGGCGCTACTCGCGCTGACGGCGATCCGCAACCAGGACAAGATCGGCCTCGTCCTCTTCTCCGACCGGATCGTCAAGTACATCCCGCCGCGCAAGGGCCGCGACTCGGTCATGCGTCTCGTGCGCGAGGTGCTGGCCGCCGAGGACGACGCGCAGGGCGGCACGGACATCGAGGGCGCGCTCAAGTTCCTGAACGGCGTCCAGAAGCGCCGCGCCGTCGTCTTCCTCGTGAGCGACTTCCTCATGCCAGAAGGAAAAAGGAAGAAGGGAGGGCAAAAGGAAGAAGGAAGAGGGAAGAAGGAAGAAGGAACGGGCGCGGAAGGGGAAAGTGCGGACGCCCGTTCTTCTGCCGAGCGGCTCCTGCGTGCGGCGGCGCGGCACCACGACCTCATCTGCGTGCCCGTGAGCGACCCGGCGGAAGGCGCGCTGCCCGACGTGGGACTAGTGGAACTCGAGGACCCCGAGACGGGCGCGCTCGTCCTCGTGGACACGTCGAGCGCGAAGGTTCGCCGCGCGTTCGCCGCGTGCGCCGCGTCCGAGACGGAGGATCTGCGGCGGTTCTTCCTCCGGACGGGCATCGAGACGCTGCCGATCGCGACCGACCGCCCCTACATCGACGCCGTGCGCGCGCTCTTCAGGCGCCGCGCGCGCAAGCGGTAGCCATGACGTTCGCGCTTTCGACCAATTGGAACAATCGGCGGCTGACGTCCGGCGAGGCGATTGTCGAAGAGGCCCTGGCCCTTGGGTTCGAGGCGCTTGAGCTGGGCTTCCACACGACGGCGGAACAGGTCAGGGGCTTCAAGGCTCGGCTGGACGAAATGCCTGTCGGCTCCGTTCATGCCTTTTGCCCCGTGCCGATCTCCGCACCGTGCGGCTATCCGGAACTCTATCTTCTCGCCGATTTCGACGAAGCCGCGCGCGGGCTTGCCCGCGTCCATGTGAAGAGGAACATCGCGTTTGCGACGGAGATGGGAGCGGATGCCGTCGTCCTCCATGCGGGACGTGTCCCCTGCCGGACGCTGTTCAGGCGCAATCGCCCGAAGAAACGTACGCGCCTCGGGCGCAAGCTCGTGGACGTCTTCAGGCGTGAGCTTGACGGGCTTGCGCCCGTGCTGCAGGCGAACCACGTGACGCTCGGGCTGGAGAACCTGCCGTATCTTGAAGGCTTCCCAAACGAGGCGGAAATCCGCGATCTCGTCGGTGACTGGGTGCGGCCTTGGCTGGATACGGGGCATGCCCATGTGCGGCAGACGAGGGGCTGGGCGGCGGCGTCAGCAGGTGCTGCGACAGGAGCCGAACAGCCCGTGGGCCTGCACCTCAACGATTCATGTGGCGGTGACGACCACCTGCCGCCGGGCGAAGGGGATATCGACTTCGCCGCGCTGGAGCCCGTCGCGCGGGCCGCTCGGCATCTTGTGCTTGAGCCCCATGCGGGCGTCACGCTCGAAGCCCTGAAACGCGGCCTCGCGTTTCTCCGGCAGGTCTGGGGAGCGGGGGCAACGTCCAGCAACCGGCTGAACCCGCCTGTGGCGGATGGCGTTAAACGAATTTAGGATGGAAACCCAATGGAAAAACTGATTCAGACGTTCTTGGCGGGCGGGCCGGTCATGTGGCCGATCCTCGGCCTGTCGGTTCTCGGCCTCGCGATCCTGATCTGGAAGGCGCTCGCGTTCCGGGCGGGCCGCCGCGACGGGAAGGGCCTCACGATCGTCTCGACGATCATCACGGCCGAGCCGATGCTCGGCATTCTCGGCACGGTGACGGGCATCATGCAGACGTTCGGCGCGCTGAACGGCGCGGACGGCGTCGCGAACCCGATGGCGGCGACGGCGGGCATCGGCGAGGCGCTGATCACGACGGCGGCGGGACTGATCGCCTCGCTCGTTCTCCTCTTCCCCTATAACATCTTGGAGCGCCATGCCGAAGAGTAGGCGGCGACGCGGCGCGCGGCTGGAGATGACGTCGCTCATGGACGTCATGTTCCTCGTTCTCGTCTTCTTCATCTACTGCATCTTCGACATGACGGTGCACAAGGGCCTCAAGGTCGACCTGCCGAACGCGGCGGGGGCGGATGAGAAAGGCGAGCGGGTCGTCCTGACGATCGGGCCGGACGACGCATTGCAGTTCAACGGCGAGGCGGTGACGCGCGCGGCGGCGCTCGCGAAGGTGAAAGGCCTCTATGCGGCGGACATGAAACTGCCCGTGCTGATTTCCGGCGACCGCAAGTCGTCGCTGGGCATGGGCGTCGAGCTGCTGTCCGACCTGAAGGCGGCGGGGGTCGAGAAGGTCAGCTTTCAGGTGAGCGGCAAGCCGTGAGATTCGGCGTCGCCATTCTCCTGTCGGTCCTGTTCCACGCGACGCTCGCGGCGGCGCTGGCGCTCTACGTCGAATATGCGCCCGCGCCGGACGCGCTCGCGCAGCTTGACCTCACGAGCGTCGAGCTGTCGTTCGCCGAGACGGAAGACGAGACGGCGGCGGTTCAGCCCACGTTGGCGTCTGCGCCGGACGAGCCCGTGCCGGAAGAGCCGCCGCCGCCGGAGCCGGAACGTCCGCCGGAGAGCGAGCCGCCGAAGGAGCTGCCGCCGGAGCTGGACGCGCTGAAGTTGCCGGATCCGCAGCCGGAGCGGCCGCCGCTGGAGACGCCGAAAGTCGCGCCCCCCAAGGAGGAGCCGCCGCCGCGTCCGCCCGTCGCCGCGTCGGCCCCGGCGCCGGCGGTCGCGCCGCGCCAGGCGCGGGTCGATGCGCCGCCGCGTCCGCGCAAGAGCATCAGGCCGGACTATCCGAAGGGGTCGCGCCTGCGCGGCGAGCAGGGCGACGTGCTGCTGGAAATCGGAGTCGCCGCGCAGGGGACGGTGTCGCACGTTGCCGTCGTCGCGTCGAGTGGATTCCCCGAACTGGATGAGTCGGCCGTGAAGGCGGCGCGGGCGGCACGTTTCCATCCCGCGCGCGCGGGCGGTCAGGCCATCTCCTCCACGGTGCGCCTGACGCTCAAGTTCAGGCTGCGATGAGTGAACCGCCGGACCTTGCGCGGCGTTAGACGGGGTAATGAAACCACTTCTCTTCTGCGCATCGGCGCTGTCGGCTCTCGGCCTTGCGGCTGCGGAGAACGCTGAAACGAACCAGGTCGCGGACCTCGGCACCGTCACGGTCGAGGCGAACGCGCTCTCGAAATACCGGCCCGAGACGGTGACGGGCGGCACGTTCACGGGCGAGCCGCCCGAAACGCTGCCCTGCGTCGTCGACACGCTGACGGAGGACTTCATCCGCGAGCGCAACCCGACGGACATGAACGACCTGCTCCGTCAGGTGCCGGGCATCGAGACGGGCGGCACGTCGCTGCTCGTGCGCCAGCCGGGGCGCTTCTCCATTCGCGGCATGGGCGGCACGGAGCCGGCGTTCGACGGCGTGATCCCCGTCGGGCGCGGCGCGGGGCTGTTCATGGACCCGGCGATGATGGAGCGCGTCGAGATCGTGAAGGGGCCGATCGCCTCGCTGTCGGGCGGCGCGGGCGCGCAGCAGAACAACAACGGCGCGGGCGGCTCGATCAACATGTACCTGAAGGGCGCGCACTTCCGCGACAGCGAGGTCAACTTCTCCGAGCAGACGTCCGTCGGGCGCAACGTCTGGCGCCAGCGCGGCATGATCGACGCGAACGAGATCGTCGTCGAGGACAGGCTCGCGATCCGGCTTTCGGCCTCCTTCGACATCTACTCGCCCGCCTACATCTCCGGCGGCTCGCAGGAGGGGGCGCGTCCGCGCGAGCAGTACACGGTCGCGCCGTCGTTCGCTTTCAGGGCGACGGACGACGTGACGGTCGGGCTGAAGACGATGTTCGTCTCGTCCGACAGCCCGAGCTACATCGGCATCCCCGTCTGGCGCGGCAAGCCCGCCGGCGGCTACGGATGGAACGAGTCGTCGTGCCGGCCGACCGACCGGTCGAAGTACAGGGGGATGATGGTCAATCCCTACGTCGACTGGCAGGTCACGGACGACTGGCTCCTCAAGTTCGGCGGCTCGTTCATGTATTCCGACTGGGAGCAGAAGACGCGCGAACCGTATGTGCCGTCGCTGCGGAGTCGGCGGAACCCGGACGGAGACATGCCGAATCAGGCCGAGTATGACCGGGTCATGAACCATTTCTACGAGACGGGGGAATGGCTGACGGGGAAGAAGTACATGACCTCGTCATTCTCCGAGTCGAGCGCCATCCAGCGCAACTTCAACGTCTACGCGCGCTCGGTCTACACGAAGAGCGAACTGCCGTTCGGCTTCCGCAGCACGTTCATGGTTCAGCCTGACTTCTGCTACCGCGACGGCGATGCCTTTGGCGCGGCGGTCTCGCGCTACGGCGCGACGGTGCAGGATTCGGTCGGCTGGGGCTGGGTCACGCTCCTCGCGGGCCTGCGCTACGACTACTTCGTCGAGAACGCCTCGACACAGGAGGGGCGCACGGGGACGGTCTCCTACGACGAGGCGCACGCCTTCGCGTTCTCGCCGCGCGGCGGCCTCACGGTCCAGCCGCTCGACTGGCTCGTCTTCTTCGGCAACGTCTCGCAGACGCAGACGCCGCAGCTGGGACTCGTCTCGGCGGACGGCACGCGACCGACCGACCCGTGGACGGCGACGCAGTGGGAGACGGGCCTGCGCGTGCGTCCGCTGGAAAGGCTCTGGCTCTCGGCGTCCTACTTCAACATCGAGCAGGAGAACACGCCCGTGTCCGACACGGACGGGTATTACCATTTCGAGGGCCACAACCGCTCGCGGGGCGTCGAGCTCTCGCTGTCGGGCGACATCACGGAGAACTGGACGGTTCTCGCGATGTATGCGCACACGCGCTACGAGGACTGCACGAAGTCCGGCAAGGCCGGCTCGTTCGAGCGGTACCCCCGTCATGCCGTCACGCTCAACACGTCCTACCGCCTGCACGGGTTTGACGCGATCGAGGACATCGTCGTCGGGCTTGGCTACCGTTACCGGTCGATGAGCTATGCCTGCCTGCGCGGCGCGTACGTCAACGAGAACCTGCGCTTCGACCCAAGCCATGTCTTCGACGTCAACGTGTCCGTGCCGTTCTCGAAGTTCGGGGGGCGCGACGACTGGTTCCTGACGCTGGGCGTTCGCAACCTCTTCGACGAGCGCTACTTCGACACGGCGCGGCACTACTACGAGTGCTTCGCGGGCGACCCGCGCACGTTCGAGATCAGCCTGCGCGGCAAGTTCTGACGGCCGGCGCCCTGTGGTCAAGGCCAAATGGCGGAGATCCCGTCAGCAGGATCTCCGCCATTGTGGTATAATCCGCGCCCAAGATGATTGAGAGTTACTTTTTCCAGGATCTGGCGGTGCTGATGACGGCGGCGGGCGTCGTCTCGGTCGTCTTCGCGCGCTTCGGGTGGCCGAAGGTGCTGGGCTACATTCTCGCGGGCGTCGTGATGAGCCCGTACACGTGGGGCGGCAGCTTCCTCCGCGACCTCTCCTCGACGAACACGATCGGCCAGCTCGGCGTCGTCTTCCTCATGTTCGGCATGGGGCTGTCGTTCTCCGCGAAGGACATGCGGAAGATTCGCGGCGTCGCGCTGCCGGCGGCGGTCTTGGACACGCTCGTGATGATCTGGCTCGGCTACGAGGTCGGCACGAAGCTCTTCGGCTGGGCGTCCGTGCCCTCCCTCTTCCTCGGCGTCGCGATCTGCGACTCGGCGACGACGCTGCTCGCGAAGGTGATCGGCGAGATGGGCTGGACGACCCGCCCGTTCACGAAATACGTGCTCGGCACGTCCGTCTGCGAGGACATCATCTGCGTCGGCGCGATCGCCGTCGCGACGGGTTTCGCGTCCGGCGAGGGGATGTCCGCGCTCGCGCTCGTGAAGTCGCTTGGCGGGCTCACGGTCTTCTTCCTCACGGTGCTTGTCCTCGGCTTCGTCTTCGTGCCGCGCCTCCTCAAGTCCGTCGCGAAGCGGCAGGACGACGAGTCGCTCGTCCTCGCGATCCTCGGCTGCTGCTTCTGCGTGTCGTACTTCGCCTACAGGCTCGACTACTCGCTCGCGCTCGGCGCGTTCCTGGTCGGCATCATCGGCTCGACGAGCTGCGTGCGCGAGCGTCTCGCGTCCCTCGCGGACCCCCTGAAGGCGATGTTCTCGGCGGTGTTCTTCGTGTCGATCGGCCTTCTGGTCGATCCGGTCGCGCTCTTCCGCTGCCTGCCGCAGGTGCTGCTCGTCTCGCTCGTCGTCATCGTCGGCAAGTTCGCGAACAACCTCGTCGCCTCGCTCCTCTGCGGGCTGGACGTGAAGACGTCCGTGCAGAACGCCTTCGGGCTCGCGCAGATCGGCGAGTTCGCGTTCATGGTCGCGATCCTCTACGCGGGGCTCCAGAAGGACGCGCAAATCCCGCTCTTCCAGATTGCCGTCGGGGCCTCGCTCCTGACGACGCTCCTCAATCCGTTCATGATCCGGCTCTCCGACCGCGCGGGCGACTTCGCCGAGCGCCGCCTGCCGCAGCGCCTCCGCCGCGCGCTCGACTCGTACTGGGCGTGGCGCGAGAAGATCCTGGCCGGGAAGGGGTCGCCGACGTTCGCGCGCCTCCGGCTGTCCGCGATCCGCATGGGCGTCTACGCGGTGCTGATGTTCGCGGGGGCCTTCGTCTGCTCGCGCCTCTCGACCTTCGACTACGCGAAGTTCTCCCGCTGGTTCGAGGCGCATGACGAGCTCATCTTCTTCGTGCTCGCGAACCTGCTGTCCGTCGCGCTGCTGCCGCTGGCGATCCTGGAGGCGCGGACGATGGGCGACGCCGTGGCGGAGCTGCTGGCCGGGCGCGGGCGCTCGCGCGTGCTCGTCGCGTTCCGCGAGACGGCGCGCCTCTTCACGATCCTCGTCGCAGCGGCGCTCTTCGTCATGCTGTGGACGGCGGTCAACCTGACCATCCTGCCGCACGACCGCCTCGCGCAGTGGGTCTCGACGGCCGTCACGCTCGTCGTCGCCGGGCTGGGCTGGCGGTTCCTGCTGCGCTCCGGCCGAAGCGCGGTCCAGCGCTTCAACGAGTCGCTGACGGAGGAGGAGCGGCGCCGGGGGCTGGAGCGGACGATGACGGTGCCCGTGCCGGCGGGCCTGTTCCACCGGCTCGTCCTGGCGGCGGACTCGCCGGCCGTCGGCGAGACGGTCGTCTCGCTCAACATCCGCGCGAAAACGGGGGCCTCGATCGTCTCGGTCGTCCGCGACGGCCACACCTACCGGAACGTCGGCCCGGAGATCGAGTTCCGCATCGGCGACGAGCTGATCGCGCTCGGCGACGCGAAGCAGATCGGCGCGCTCAAGGACCTCCTTGGCGTGACGGCCTGAGCGGCGTGTGACGGCAGACGCGCTGCGTACGTTCGGGGCTGCCGGCGCCCGAGTCCTCGCATGCGGGCGCGGCGGGGACGACATTTCCAACCAGTTCAACCTGCTTCTGACGGGCATCGCGAACCGGAATGTCGGGGTTGACGGGAAGCCTGATTCTGCGAGCGGAAAAGACGGCCGTGTCATCCTGCTCGTTGACGAGTACGACAAGCCGCTCGGCGGCGGACGCGCTCGCGCAGGTCAAGGCGAAGGGCTATGCCGAGAAATGGCTGCGGTGCGGCAGGAAGGTGACGCTCGTCGAAGATTGCACGGTCATCACGTGGGATGACGAGCGGATGACGGAAAACGGCATCCGCATTGTCCCCGTCTGGAAGTGGCTGTTGGAGACGTGACGCACGGCGCCGCAGACGCGCTCCTTATGCGCCGGCATTCGCAAACGAGGCACAATTTAGTTTCGCGAACGAGGCACGATTGGGTTGCCGGGCGAGGTGCGGAAATGGTATCATTCGCGAATATGAAACACCTCATTGTCTTAATTGTCGGTTTGTGCGTGACGCTCACGGGGGCCTTTGCCGGAGACGGCGAGTTTTACCCGACAAGCGACCTTCAGGGCTACAACAGCCTGTTCGATTCGCAGTGGTGGGTCGATGGCGTCGTTGCGACGGGCGTCGGCGCGACGGCGACCCTGCGCACAGACGGCCTGTGCCGCTTCCGCCAGGCCCACGACGGCTGGACGCTCGGGCACATCAAGCAGACCGCCGGCGACATCTACCTGTACCCTGACACGGAGAAGCGCGCGTACCTGACGCTGGATGCGGGCGCGGGGAACGTGTCGAGCCTGGACGCGAAGGCGTTCAAGTGCGGCGCGAACCTGCGCTACCACTCGCCGCTTCGCCTGACGGGCTCGGGGGCGCAATTCTTCGGCCGCAACGAGTTCGCGGCGGGGGCCTGGCCGATTCTCGAAACCATGAAGGAGTTCTACCTGAAGCGCGGCGACGACAACTTCGGCGATCCGGAGGCCCTGCTGCCCGATGGCGCGGAAGGCGCGGGGGCGATCGTGATCGACGGCACGCTGAAAACCATCTTTGGCGCGTTCAGCGGCACGCTTGACTACCGGGCGACGCGGCCGTTCGGCGGCGGGTTCTACACGCGGCACGGACTGTTCGCCTACACGCCCTGCGCCTGGCCTGTCGAAAGCGCCGCCGCGCCCGCTGCGCTGCCGGGCGGCTGCATCCTTCATCTCGATGCCGCGAACGAGGCTTCGCTGGAGCGGGTCAACGGCTCTCAGCTCGCGCGCTGGAAAGACCTTTCGGGGAGCGGGAACGACGCGGTCGCGTCGGGGCGGACGGACTACGTGATGCCCGAGATCTGGGAACGGGAGATTCGGGAGAAGCCGGTCGTCTCGCTGGGCGGCTACTATGCCAATTCGCCCCTGCGCGCGAGCCTGAAGTTCGCGAATCCCGTGCCCCTGGCGGCGAAGACCCTGTTCTGGGTCGTCGGCTCGGAGCAGGGCGGCGGCTCGCTGCTCGGCAACGAGGGGGGGGGGGGGTACGCGCTTATCGGCGCGGCGGAACCGGCGGCACGGACAGGTCTGACCCGCTGCTCGCGGAAGCCATGGCCGGCCTCACGTTCCGCGTGAACGGGGCGGTTGTCGATCCGACGGCGACGGGCCTCTCGGGCAGCTACGACATCGTCACGCTCGTGGCGTCCGACGCGGCGGCCGGCAGCTTCGCCGGCCTTGCCTGCGACACGGTCGGCGCGACGATCGCGGCGGACGGCCACATGAAGCTGGCCGAGTTCCTGGTCTTTGACGGCGTTCTGTCCGACGACGCGATCCGGGGCGTCGAAGCCCATCTCGCCGACAAGTGGCTGAAGGGCCGCACGGACATCCGCCGGCATTACGTGCTGGGCACCGAGACGTTCGACGTCGCCGCGAGCGACCGCACGCCGGTCATCCAGGAGTTGCAGGGGTCCGGCTCGTTCGTGAAGACCGGCGCGGGGAGCGTGCGCATCGAGAAGCCCTTCGCGTTCGGCGGGCAGGTCAAGCTCGCCGGCGGCACGCTCGAGCTGGGCGCGGGGCGTCCGGCGGCGCGTTTCGACGGCGAGCGGAAGCTGCCGACGGACGGCCTTGTCCTTCATTTCGACGCTTCGGACGCCTCGACGCTCGACGTGACGAACGGGTTCGTCCAGGCCTGGCGCGACACGGCCGCCGGCATCACGGCCGATTCCTCGGCTGACGGCGCGAAGGCTCCGCTCTACGGTCTCCATGCCGTCAACGGACGCCCGGGCGTCGATTTCGGCGAGGTCGGGTCGGGGCGGTTCGTCGAATTCTCGAAGCGGATCGAGAATGCGCAAACGGTCATGGTCGTCGGCGACTCCCGGCGCGGCGGCGGCTATTACATCAGCGGCACGGCGGCGATGGAGTTCGAGCGAAGTCCCGGCGGCGTCACCTCGCTGGCGAACCCGTTCAGGCAGACGTCGTCGTTCTTCAACACGCAGAACTGGAACCTGACCTATCTGAACGGAAAGTCCGTCCCGTCAGACCGGACGCATCCGCAGGGCGGCCCTGAAATCGTCACCGTCTCGTCCGTCAAGGCGCTCGCGTTCGACCGCATCGGGAAGGACCGCCACTTCACGGAGCGGAGCGGCGGGCAGGTCATCGGCGAGTATGTCGCCTGGAACCGGGTCCTTTCGGCTGCCGAGCGGCTGGCGGCCGAGGCGTACCTGCATGACAAGTGGTTCGGGGGCGCCCCTGACGTGAAGGGGCTGGCGATCGAGGGCGACGTCACACTCAAGACGGACGGCGACGTCACGGTCGGCGGCATCGAAGGGGCGGGGACGCTCACGAAGACGGGCAGGGGCACGCTGACGGTCAACACGCTCGGACTCGACTTCGACATTTCGCGCCTGACGGTCGCCGAGGGGGCCGTCGTCGTCCGGGCGGACAAGGGAGAGGCCCCGACGGAACTGCCGGTCGAAAAACCGCTCATCTGGACGGATGCGTCCGACGAATCGTCGTTCACGCGCGACGGCGACGAGGTGACGGCGTGGGCGGACGCGCGCGGGAACGGCTGGGTCGCGAGGAGCACGAAGGCCTCCAATCAGCGTCTCTTTCGGAATGAGCTCAACGGACGCGCCGTGCTGGACACGGCCGACACGAACGCGGGCGTCTTCAAGTGGCCCGCCGCGGAGAAGGGCTTGCGGACGCTCTTCTTCGTGAAGGGCTCGATTCCGCGCGTGAACAACCAGAACGGCGGCAGCCTGCTGTATGACGGCGGCACGTCCAAAGGCTGGGGGCGGATCAACTTCAGCACGCGACATGACTTTCCCATCCTGTCGGGCTTCTTCGGAAACAGCGTGCAGGAAGGCCTGCACGGCCGCTTCTGGCTGGGCGGCGTCCAGGTCTCGCCGTTCACGACGGGCTACAATGGCGGCTACCAGCTGGTGAGCGTCGAGGCGGCGGGCGAGCCCCTCTCGGCCGACTCGTTCGCCAACGGCCAGCAGATTGCCGAGTTCATCGCCTACGACCGCGAGCTGACGGACGCCGAGCGCCAGGCCGTCGAGGCGTACCTGGCGCGGAAGTGGTTCGGCAAGGGGCTGCACGGCTATGCCGTGCCCGAAGAGCGGCTCGCCGGTCGCACGTTCGGCGAGGGCGAACAGGTCGTCCTGGCGCCGCGCGCGGGAGAGACGAACCGCGTCGGCTGGATCGCGGGCGCGGGAACGGTCGTCAAGGAGGGCGGCGGCGCGCTGGCCCTCGCCGGCTCGACGGCCGGGTTCGACGGCGCCCTTGACATCCGGGCGGGCACGGTCGTCTACACGGCGCCCAAGTACGCGGGAGAGGTCCCGGCGCTCGACGGGCTCATCGCGCGCTTTGACGCCGACAGGGCGGAGTCGTTCGCGTTCCATGCGGGCGCGGACGCGGAGGTCGTCAAGTCCTGGTCGGACGTCGACGGGCGCTACACCGCGACGAACTACTGGTATGCGGCAGGGCGCAAGGAGCTGCGTCGCGTGGCCGGCGACGCGAACGGCCGACCGGCCGTACGGTTCGGCGCGTTCGGCCGCACGTCGTCGCTGCACCTTGCGGAGGCGATCCCCGGCGTCAAGAGCGTCTTCGCCGTCCTCGGCACGCAGGACGGCACGGGCGCGTTCGTCGAGGACGGCGCGGCGAGCTGGCATCCGGGCTACCAGAACGGCTGGGGCTCGACGGACAGCGGCGTCTTCAACGATGATTTCGCCGACTGGCTGCGCGTGAACGGCGAGGGCCCGTACAAGTCGAATGCGACCGGCGTCCTGAAGCCGAACGCCTACCAGGTCGTCGGCGTCCAGAGGCGGTCGGCCGCGCCGGTCGAGATGTTCGCGTCCGACCGTCACCTGGACGGCGGCGGTCGCGAGGGCGGCTTCCGCGTCGGCGAGATGATCTTCCTCTCAGGGGACGTGGACGAGGAGGCCCGCGCCGACATCGAGGCCTACCTCGGCTACAAGTGGCTCGCGGCGCCCATCACGAACCGCAACTACATGGCGGCCGAGCAGGCGCGTGCGGGGACGCTCGCCGTCGCCGCGGGCGCGGCCTTCGACCTCAACGGCTTCACCCTGACGGTCAAGGCGCTCGCGGGCGGCGGCACGGTCACGGGCGACCTCGTTCTCGCCGACGGCGCCACATGGCTGTTCGCGCCGGGCGAGTCGCTGACGGTGACGGGCGCGCTGACGTTGCCGCGCAAGTGCCTTGCCGAGCCGCGCGCGGACGTGGGCGTCTTGCCGGAGGGGACGTTCAAGGTCGCGGAGGCCGGCGAGATCCGCCTGCCGCAGGGCCTGACGCGGTGGCGGACGGTCGAGGCGGACGGGGCGGGCGTCCGCTGGATGACGCGCCTCTCGGTCTCCGGGAACGCCGTCTATGTCACGCGCGAGCGGTGCGGCGGCTTCGTCTTCACGGTTCGCTGATCCCTGGCGCGACAGGCGAACGAAAATGACATCGGAGACAACGAAAATGACATCGGAGATGACGAACATGAGAATTGCAGTCGGAACTCTTCTGCTGGCGGGACTGCCGCTGTGCGGTCCTGCGGCCGGGGCGGCAACGCCGTATGCGACCGAGACGCGGCGCGTGGTGATGATCGAGGACAGGGGCTGGGACACGGCCGTCTCGCCGGACGACTCCCTTGACCTGTCCGTGCTGCCGAAACTGGAGTGGAACAAGAAGGGCGCGGACGTCTCGACCGTGCGGGGGCCCTATCGCTTCATGCAGCAGGCGGTGGATCTTTCAACGCGCACGTTTCGGGTCAAGGGGCCTTACGTGAAGTGGTTTCGCAAGCGCGTCGCCGTCCCGACGGGGCTGCGCGCGGATCACGCGGCTTTCTTCCGGCTCGCAAAGGCGCGGTTCGGCTTCACGCTCTTCGTCAACGGCCGCCATGCCGGGACGTCCTATCAGGCGAACTGCGAAAAGGAGCTGGACGTGACGCCGTTCCTCCGGGACGGCGAGAACGAGCTCGTGTTCGGGCTGACCACGTTCGAGGGCATGTACGATCCCGTCAGGAACCTCGTGCGCGCGCCGTTCTACGCCTACGGCGAGGGCATGCGCTGGGAGGGGCCCGTGCGCCTTGAGTTCCGCCCGACGACGTTCATCGACGACGTGTTCGTCGAGACGTTCCTCTCGACGCGGGAAGTCGTCTTCCACCTGACGCTCAAAAACGCGGCGGCGCGGGAGACGCGGGTCGTGCCGCAGGTCCGCGTCTCGCCGGAAGACGACTATTACCGTCCCCATCTTGAAATCGCGGGCGAGGCCGTCACGGTGCCCGCCGGCGGCGAGGTCGAAGTCTCGTACCGCCGGACCTGGCCGGCCGACCGGAAGCTGCTTCTCTGGAGCGGGCCGAACGAGGGGATGCAGTGGCTCTATCTCGCGCGCTGTTCGCTTCTGGACGCGAAGGGACGCCTTGTTGACCAGAAGGACCAGACGTACGGGTTCCGCACGGTCGAGGCGCGCGGCCGTGACATCTTCGTCAACGGCGAGCGCGTCTTCCTGGCCCGCACGTCCATCATGGGCTGCCAGAACGATTTCGAGCATTGGGACTACAACCGCTGGATTCGCGGCAAGAACAGCGTCAACGCGATGCGCTTCCACCTCGGCTCGCAGGCGTTCTGGGACGTCCCGTGCGGGCCGCGCCTCGGGCGCTACCAGGTCCCCGAGCTCGGCAACATGTTCTTCTTCCCCGAGTCGAACCCCATCGACCCCGACTCCATTGACGCGTTCTGCAAGAGCCGCTGCCGCTGGTGGCGGAACAATCCGAGCGTGATCATGTACTCGCTGGCGAACGAGACGGTCTGGCATTCGCTTGACCCGAAATGGGACGCGTTCTGCAGCCGCTATCTCGCGGCCATGCGCAAGTACGCGCCGAACGCGCTGATGTCGGCCGACGCCGACAACACGTGGAACGGCAAGCTCGACGTCAACAACGTGCACTACCCCGAAGGCGACGCGGGCACGCTGTCGCGGAAGTACCCGAACGCGGGCTTCCAGTTCCCGAACGACCTGAAGTGGGTCGATCCCGTGAACGGGGCGCCGAACGGCGGCTGGCGCACGAACCCGTTCGCGTGGGACAGGCCCTGCGTCATCGGCGAGTTCTACTGCTTCCCGACGCCGGGCTTCGCCGGCGAGCGGCTCTTCGACCCCGGCCTCCACGAGATCGAGGACCCGGCCGGCTCGAAAGGCATCGACTATCCGAGCCCGCTGGCGCGGAACCCCGGCGAGGAGGCGCTTCGCATGATGTGCACGTGGTACCGCGTCTGCGGGTTCGCGGGCCTGAACCCGTGGGTGAGGTCGCTGGACTACGCGGTCGAGCCGACGCTGCTCGACCCGCTTGAGTTCCGTCCGAACTGGCCCGCCGGCAGCGAGTTCTCGCGGCAGGTCGCGATGGTCAACGACGGCGGCTGCCCCGTGGGGAGCGTCAAGTGGTCGCTGGACGGCGTCGACTGCGACTTCCATGCGGGCGGACTGATCGTCACGAACGTCTTCCAGGGCTCGAACTGGGTCGGGACGATCCGCGCCCGGCTGCCGGAATCCGCCCGGCCGTTCAAGCTGAAGCTGAAGGCCGTCGCCTGCATGGGCAAGGGCGGGCCCGAGCAGGCGCGGCTCCAGGAGACGATTTCCGTCTGGCCGACCGCCTACGACCTGTCGCGCACGGTGGACGCCGGAACGGTCGGCGTCGCCGGAACGTCGGCCGACGGGCTGCTCGCCCGGCTGGGCCTTTCGTCCGCCGTGCGCGTGACGGACAGCCTGCCGGCGTCCGTCACGACGCTCGTCGTCGCGCCCGAGGCGTTCCGTCCGGCGCACCGCAAGATGCTCGACGACCTCTTCGCGCGCGGCGGCACGGCGATCGTCATGCACCAGAAGGAGTGGCTGCCGCATCGGCCCGACCTGCCGCAGGCCGACCTGCAGCACGCGGCGACGAAGGCCTTCGTCCGGGCGAAGGGCCATCCCCTGCTGGAGGGCGTCGAGGAAGAGCATCTCTGGTGCTGGGGCACGGACAACGTCCTGTCGGCCGAGACGTACCTCAAGCCGCACGAGGGCGACTTCCTGCCGATCCTCGAATGCGGCGGTGCGCGCGAGCTCAAGTGGTCGCCGCTGCTGGAGACGCGCGCGGGGAAGGGTCGGGCCATCCTCAACTCCTTCCCGTCGTCGGCGCTTGACGACCCGATCGTCCTCAAGCTGATGGCGAACGCGATCCGCTACGCGGCCCGCACGGAGAATGGCGCGCGGCGTCCGCTGGCCGTCGCGCTCGGCACGAACACGGCCGCCCGGGCGTTCCTTGCGCGCGCCTTCGTCAAGACGACCGGGAACGTGTCGGACGCCGACGTCCTGCTGGTCGACGCCTCCGCCGGCGGCACGGCGCGCAAGGCGGCCGCGTCTATGCTCAAGAAGGGCGGCACGGTGTGGCTGCATGGCGCGAACCCGGAGTTCGTGCGCGCGGCGCTCGGCGAGAAGATCGGCGGGCGGCTGGCCTTTTCGGAGAACAGGCCGGGCGTGCTGTTCGCCCCCAAGGCGCCCGGCGCGGACACGGGGCTGCTGCGCGGCGTCTCGAACGAGGACCTCGCCTGGTGCCTGGCGCCGCTTCCCGGCGAGAAGTGGAGCAGTCCCGGCGAGGCGAACTACTGGCGCGCCGCCGTGAAGACGGCCGAGCCGCCGAGGCGGCAGGTCGAGGCCGCCGATCCCATGAGGATGTTCGGGCGGTTCCGCAAGCTGACGAATCCCGGCTTCCTCGCCGAGCTGAAGGTCGGCCGCGGACGCGTCCTGGTCGACTGCCTCGACTGGGAGCGCGCCGTCGAGAAGGAGCCGGAAAAGGCCCTGCGCACGGTCGCGCTCCTGGCCCGGAATCTCGGCTGCGCGTTCGATCCCGTCGTCAAGAAGAAGCATTCCTATCGCAAGCTCGACCTCGCGAAGGCCTGCAACATGGGCTACTGGGACCAGGTGGCCGGGGACGGGAAGGGCGGCTGGACCGACCAGGGGCGGAACGACATGCGGACGTTTCTCGTCAACCATGTCGGCCGCAACGACTACGAGGAGACGGGCATGGTCACGCCAGTGCCGCCGTTTCCCTGCCAGCAGACGTTCAACGGCGTGCCGTTCTATCTGGTCGACCCGAAGAAGAACGGGGGGAAGGGCGTGATCTCCCTCGGCTCGTCCATCGCGCCCAAGCTCATGACGGCGGCGCGGGGCATCCCGGTCGGCGCGCGCTTCGAGCGACTGCACGTCGTCCACGCGGCGGCCTGGCTGTCGCGCCCGTACGGCACGCCGGTCGCGAAGTTCGTCCTGCGCTACGCGGACGGCACGGAGGCCGAGATCCCGGTCAAGGCGGTCGAGGACGTCTGCGACTGGCAGAAGTACCAGGGCGGGCCGAACTGCAAGGTCGCCTGGAGCGGGGCGAACAAGGTCACGGGCGTCTCGGTCAACCAGAGCGTCTTCGCGAACCCCCATCCGGAAAAGGCGGTCGAGACGCTCGACGTCGTCGGCGCGCTGACCGAGGCGCAATACGTCGTCCTCGGACTGACGCTCGCGACCGAGCGCAAGCCGCTCGGCGAGCAGTCGCCCGAACTGCTGTTCAAGGCGGACTTCGCCAAGGAAAAGTTCTTCTCGGACTTCTTCGGCGAGAGCTACTACAACGACGCGAGCAGCGCCCAGCCGGGGGCGGATGGCCTCGCCGTCAAGACGGGCAAGATCGCGGGGCTTGCGGACAAGGTGAAGGGCTTCATGCGCCATCCGTTCGAGATCCGCTTCTCGTTCACGCAGACGGGCGCGTACGCGCGGCAGGGCAGCGTCCTCGCGTTCGCCGGCACGGGCGTCGGGCTGGAGATCGTGAACGGCGCGTTCGTGTGCCTGGGGCGGCGGCTGCACGCCAGGCCCGTCGTGGGGAAGCGCCGTGCCTGCGTCATCCGCTACGACGGGCAGAGCGTGTGGGCCTGGCTGGACGGTGGCCTTGAGTTCGTGGCGGACGCGGAAGGCTTCTCGTTCATGGACAGCGACAGCTCGCACGTCGCGCTGGGCTGGAGCCAGATGCCCGTCACGGTCCATGAGCTGTCCTGCTTCGCGCTGAAGGAGTCGAAATGAGGCGGCGGGACTTCCTGAAAGGCATGGGCGCGGGCGCGGCGCTTGCGTCGTGTCCGGGCGTGCGGTCGCTGCGCCTCGTCATCGAGACCTCCGTCGGGCGCCCGGTCGTTCGCCAGTTCGCGGCCTTCCGGGGAGGGCGGGCCTGATGGCCTCGGCGCTGGCCCTGCTGGCGACGCTTGCCTTCGCGACGCCGGCGGCTGACGACCTGGGGGCGATGCTCCTCGGGAACGGGGAGATCGGGGAGACGGCGTGGATTGACGCGCAAGGCACGCTGGAGTGCGTGCCGCAGCGCGGCGACTGCTGGGACGAGACGCTTTGCCATCCGAAGATGGGGACGGTGCGCATCCGGACGGGGCTGCCCGTTGACGCGGGCAGCTTCGAGCAGGCCCTTGACGAGGAGACCGCCGTCCTCCGCGCGCGGTGGCGCTCGCGCGGCGTCGGCGTCTCGCTCATTCATCGCGTCGATCGCTTCGTCCCGGCCCTGGTCACGGAGCTGGAGACGTCGGCTCCCTGCCGTCCGACATGCGAGACGGAGGCGTGGCATGTCTACGAGGGCGGGCTCACCAACATTCCGGCCTCGCTTCTCCCGTCCTGGTTCGGCGACGCACGGGATGCGGAAGGAAGGCCGGTTTCCTTCGCGCGCTCCAGCGACGTCGTGCTGTCGAACGGGTGGTATCACGCGAACCGGAAGGAAACCCTTGACGACGTCTTCTCCCGGATCGACGCCTGGCAGGGCGTGAAGGGCCTGGCGCGCCCCGATCTCTTGCGCGGACGGGTCTACGGCTGCCTCTCGGCGCAACGTCCGGCGGCTGGCCCGGCGCGGAAGTTCCGCTTCGTGACGGCGGTGGTGACGCTGGCGCGGGGCGACGCGGCCGGTTGGCGCCGACTGGCGGAAAAGGCCGTTTGCGACGCGCTGGTGGCGGATCGCGCGCGGCACGAGCGCGCCTGGCGGGCGTTTTCGGAGAGGACGCGCCTCGTCGTCACCCCGTCGCGTTCGGCGCGCGCCGCGCCGCGGGGGGCGGCCGTCTGCCGCGAGACGGCGGCGGTCAGCCGGGCCTACCGGCTGCAGCGCTACCTGTTCGCCTGCGCGGGAAGAAGCTCCTTCCCCATTCTCTTCAACGGCTCGCTTTTCACGACGGCGCGTCCCGGCGGCGCGTTCGGCGCGCGCGAGTACCGCCGCTGGGGAGACGGCAATCTGTGGCAGAACGGACGCCTGGCGTACTATCCCCTGCTGATGTCGGGGGACGTCGAGCTGACCGACGCCCTTGTCGCCGCCTACGCCGACCCGGCGCTTCTCGCGTTCTGGGGCCAGCGCGCGCGGCGCTGGTTCGGCCCGCTCCAGAAGGGGGCGATGTTCGCCGAATGCACGCATCCCTGGGGCGACACGTTCCCGCGCATCTACGGGACGGCCCTGCCTTTCGAGAGGCGCGCGAGCGTCCTGCAGGACCACGTGTCGCACAAGTACTCGTGGACGGGCATGCTCGAGTTCTCGAACTTTCTCCTGGACCGCTGGGAGTGGACGGACGACGAGGCGTTCCTGACGGAGACGGCGCTGCCGGCCATCGGCGCGTTCCTGTCCTTCTTCGACTCGCGCTACGAGGTCGGTCGCGACGGCAAGTACGTGATGTCGCCGATGCAGGTGATCGAGACGTGGGTCGACGCGCGCGATCCCGTCACCGAGGTCGCCGGGCTCCGGCAGGTGTCGGCGCGGCTGAACCGCCTGGACCGGCGGTTCGGAACGCCTGAAGAGCGGGCGCTGTGGCGGCGCGTCGCCGAACGGACGCCGGACATCTCGCTTGCGCGCGGGCGTGACGGGCGCGTCGTCATCGCGCCGGCGCGCGACTGGGGAATCCGCCTCAACCACGAGACGCCGGAGCTCTACCCCTCCTTCCCCTATCGGCTGGTCAGCTTCGAGAAGCCGAACGCCGCGATCGGGCGCGCCACGTATTTCAACCGCACGGGCGGCGACCGCGTCGGCTGGTGCCCGACCGGGTGCTTTGCGGCCGCGCTCGGCCTGGCCGGCGAGGCCCGCCGGGACGTCGCGCACCGCGCGCTCGTCAATTCCGCGCCTGGCTGGCGGTGGCCGGCCTACTGGGGCCCGAACTTCGACTGGATGCCCGACCAGTGCGCGGGCGGCAACCTGATGAGCGCCGCCCAGCTGATGCTGATGCAGTGCGAAGGCGGACGCATCTGGCTTCTGCCGGCCTGGCCAAGGGACTGGGACTGCTCGTTCCGGCTGCATGCGCCGCGCCGGACGACGGTCGAGGGCCGGGTCGTCGACGGTCAGGTCGTCGATCTCGTGGTCACGCCCGCCTCGCGGCGAAAGGACGTGACGGTTTGCCCGGCGCAGGACGATCCGGACCCGGTGATCGAGGAGCCGCCGCCGGCCGCGCGACTGGGCGCGGCGATCGAGCTGACGCTGCGCGGCGACGTCCATGGCGCACCCTGGCCGGCCGACCGGCGGATTCGCCAGCGGCTGCTGGCGAAAGCCGTCCGGGACGACGGCACGACTGAAAGGGAGGCGGACGCGATGGCCTACGTGACGGTCAACGGATGCGCACGCCTCGTGTCGGTCGATTCCGGCGAGGTCGCGCTGGACGCGGCCGGCGGGGACCTCTCGCCGAAGCGCCTGCGGGAGGGCGCGCTGACGGTCGTCGTCGAGCCGACGGGCGAAGAGGGCGACGTCACCGTGACGGTCGAGTGTCCGGGGATCGGCTCGCCGCACGCGCGCGCGCATTGCGGCGCGCCGCGCCGGGTCCGCCATGCCGAGGGGAGCCTGCCGACTGACACGGGCCTTCGGTGAGGCCTTGTCGCGTCCGACAGGCATCGGCTGCGTGAAACGAAAGGAACAAACGAAAGGAACAAACGAAAGGAACAGATGAAGATGAAAACGAAAAAGTCGGTTGGGGCGTTCGCCCTCGTCATGCTGCTTGGCCTGTCCGCGCGGGCGGCCTACTTCAATCCGGCGACGGACTGGATGCCGGGCAAGGTCGGCGCGTTCATGCACTACTGGCCGACGCCCGAGGACCCGGACCGGACGCGCACGTTCGACGTCCCCGGTCTCGTGCGGCAGCTCCAGGCGGCGGACGTCGACTTCTTCTGCCTCACGCTCGGACAGAACTCGAACCACTACTGCGCGCCCAACGACCTCTACGAGGAACTGGCCGGGCACGCGAAGGGCTCGCGCTGCTCGCCGCGCGACGTCCCCGCCGAGATCATCGCCGCGCTGAAGGGCACGGGCATCCGCTTCGGCCTCTATTCGCCGTGCGCGCCGTCGAACCGCGACCCGGAGGCGAACCGCCGCTTCGGCTACAACGTGAATCCCGACAAGAACGACAGGAACCCGTTCATGACGGACGAAGGCGTCGCGAACTGGGCGCGGGCCTGCGGCGTCTGGGCGGCGCGCTACGGCGCGGCCGTCTCGCTCTGGTGGTTCGACGGGGCCTACGCGCGCATCGGCTTCACGTCAAGGCACGCCGAGCTGCTGTCGAAGGCCGTCAAGGCGGCGAACCCGTCGATGGTCGTCTCGTTCAACATCGGCGTCGCCGACTGGGACCCGGAGATCCGCGAGTGGTATGACCGGAAATGCGCACAGGACCCGACGCTCGCCGCGCGCGTGCCGTTCCGCGAGTGGCGCGAGGGCTTCTCGCCGTGGTCGAACGGGAAGCCGCTCGACAACCAGGCCTACCTGCCGGAATGGGCCGACTTCACGTCGGGCGAAATCGCCCAGCCGTTCCGCTTCCCGATCGGACAGCGGTGGATCGAGGGCAACCAGGCGTTCATGCTCACGTATCTTGGCGACTACTGGAGCAAGAGGAACGTGCGCTATGACGACGGCGTCTGGGTTCCGTTCCTGAAGGACTACCTGTCGCGCGGCGGCTGCATCTGCTTCGACATGGGCAAGGACGAGGCGACCGGCCTCTTCGAGCCCGCCCAAATCGCGCAGCTCGGCCGCCTGGTCCGGGCCACGAAGGCAAGATAGGATGACGCCGAGATGAGAATCACGATGCATCGTGGCCTGTCCCTCGTCGCGTTCTTGCTTGCGCCGGTCGCCCTGGCGGCCAAGCCGACGCTGGAAGGGCTTTTCGCGCATCCGCCGAAAGAGGCGCGTCCGCAGGTCTGGTGGCACTGGATGAACGGCAACGTCTCGAAGGCCGGCATCACGGCGGACCTGGAGGCGATGGCGGCGATAGGCATCGGCGGCGCGACGCTGTTCAACGTGTCGTGCGAGATTCCCGAAGGTCCCGTCGCGTTCGGGAGCGACGAATGGCTCGACTGCGTGACGTTCGCGCTGAAGGAGGCCAAGCGGACGGGCATCGACGTCACGCTCCACAACTGCCCCGGCTGGACGTCGTCGGGCGGGCCGTGGGTCAGCGCCGACGACGCGATGAAGCGGCAGGTCTGGAGCGAGACGGACGTCGCGGGCGGGGCGGCGCACGCGGGCGTCCTGGCGCTGCCGGGGCCGCTTGTCGGCGGCTATTACCGCGATGCGGCCGTCGTCGCGTTCCCCGTGCCGGAGGCCGAGTGCCGTCCGGCGCTGTCGGCGAGGCCGTTCGTCTTCCGGCAGACGGAGACGAAGCCGGATGCCGAGGTCGACCTGACGTCGGACGCGCCGGTTCGGGTCACGGCCGTGACGGCGGACATCCGCGGCGGCCGCCACTGGTACTCGACGTACCGGCTTGAGGTCTTCGCGTCGGACGACGGGATGACGTGGCGGGAGGTCGCGGCGGCCCGGTCGGCCTACCGCGACAAGGGGCTGCGCGGGGCGAACGAGAAGTCCTTCCCGGTTCCCGCGACGACCGCGCGCCGCTTCCGCGTGCGGATTGTCTTCGACGTCGACCTGCAGCGCGGCAGCGAGCCTTCGGGCGAGCGGGACGGCGCCTACGCGGTGGACAGGCTCGTCCTGGACGGACGCGGCGTCGTGCCGAGAGTCCTGACGAAGACCCTGACGGCGGCGGGGAGGCTCGACGCGCCGCCGGCCCTCGCGGATGTCACGCCAGACCAGACGGTCGCGCGCGCGGACATCGTCGACCTGACGGGCCGGATGGCCCCGGACGGACGTCTTGACTGGACGCCGCCGGACGCGCGGCGCTGGCGGATCGTGCGCTTCGGCTACACGCTGACGGGCGCGCGCAACCATCCCGCGCCGCGCGGCGGCGCGGGCCACGAGGTGGACAAGCTCTCGGCGGACGCGATGCGCCGCCACATGGACAGCTTCGTCGGGCGCATCCTCCGTGCGGCAGGCGACGCGGCGGATGCGGTGAAGGCCGTGCTGATCGACAGCTACGAAGTCGGGCCGTTCAACTGGACGGCGGGCCTTGAGGAGAAGTACGCGCGCCGCTGGGGCGAGAGGCCGACGGCCTTGATCCCCGCGCTGACGGGCCGCGTGGTCGGCTCCCCGGCCGAGACGGAGCGCGTCCTCGGGCGCTTCCGCACACTGGTGTCGGAACTGTTCGCGGCCGAGTACGCCGGCACGTTCACCGAGATGTGCCATGCCTACGGGGTCGAGTCGAGCATCGAGCCGTATGTCTCGCCGGCGGACGACCGCGAGTACGCGCGGCACTGCGACATCCCCATGGGCGAGTTCTGGCCGGGCGGCAACCGCTGGGGACATCCGGGCGCAAGCCGGCTGGCCCCCTCAGCCGCCCATTTCTTCGGCCATCGGATCTGCGCGTCCGAGGCGTTCGGCGTGCATCCGAACACGCCCGGCGGACGTTTCGGCTTCGAGCCGCTCACGCTGAAGGGCGCCGGCGACCGCATGTTCACGATCGGCTACAGCCGCCTGCACGTCCACAGCTTCGCCCATCAGCCGTGGACGGTGCCGGGGCCCGGCATGACGATGGGGTTCTGGGGCCTCCGCGCGGATCGCACGCAGCCGTGGTGGCGCGAGCTCAAGCCGTTCATGGACTATCTGGCGCGCGTGCAGGCGATGCTGCAGGACGGGGAGCCGGTCGTGGACGTCCTTTACTATGGCGGCGACGAGCCGCTGGCGCCGCTGACGGAGCCCGACGCCCCCGGATTCGTCTGGGACCTGTGCGGCACGTCCTGGCTGCGCGAGATCGCGGTCGTCGGCGGACGGCCTGTCGCGCCGTCGGGACTGGCCTATGAGGCGCTGCTCGTCCCGGAAGGCCGCGTCTTCGGGGACTCGACGCGCCGCGCCCTTGCGGCGCTGAAGGCCCAGGGCGTGCGCTTCTCGACAGAGGGGCTCGCGCCCGATTTCGCGGAGGTTCCCGTGCGGGGCCAGGTCAACCGCCTGTTCTGGACGCATCGGCGCCATTCGGACGGCTCGGAGGGCTATTTCGTCAGCTCCACCAACCGGCGTGACGTCGCCTGCGCCGTCTCCTTCCGCCAGACGGGGCGGCGCGTGGAGCTCTGGGATGCGGAGACGGGGCGCGTCCGCGCGGCCGAAGCCGTGGCGGACGACGGCCGTCGCACGCGCGTCGACTTCCGCCTCGGTCCCGCCGGGTCCGTCTTCGTCATGTTCCGTCCGGACGTGGCGACGGACTCCGCATCTCCTGCCGCGCCACAGGGGCCTGTCCCCGGCGCGGCGCGGACGGCGCGCGAAGCCGTGCCGGGACCGTGGCGGCTCACGTTTCCCTTTGGCAAGACGTTTGAGCGCACGGCCCTGTTCGACTGGTCGCAGGCGGCGGATGACGACGTCCGATACTTTTCGGGACGCGCCGTCTACGAGACGACCGTCGCGTCGGGAGGCCTGCTCGACCTGGGCGACGTGCGGAACTTCGCGGTCGTGTCGCTCGACGGAGAGAGCGTCGCCACGCTCTGGAAGCCGCCGTACCGGTGCGAGCTGCCGCGCGGCGGGCGCCTGACGGTCGAGGTCGTCAACCTCTGGCCAAACCGGCTGATCGGCGACGAGCGGCTGTATCCGGCGGACTGCCAGCGGGAGGGCGGACGGCTCAAGGCGATCCCCGGCTGGGTTCAGGCGGGGAAGCCGTCGCCGACGGGGCGCAAGGCGTTCTCGGCGTGGCGGCACTACACGAAGGACGACGCGCTTCTGCCGTCCGGGCTGCTGGGCCCGGTGACGCTCGTCCGCACGATCCGAGCAAAGTGACCGGTCGTGCGCATCCCGCCCATTGGCGGATCGGCTGCTTCATCGGACGAGAGGCGGCAGGGCGCCGCATCGGCCGTTTTGCTATAATACGGGGCATGAAGAAGATGAGCCAGATCATGTCCGCGCGCGTCCGGTCCCCTGTGCTTGGGGGCCTGGCCGTCTTGCTGCTGCTCGCCTGTGCGGCTGGCGGGCAGCTCCTGCTGCGGGCGAAGCGGCCGGACTCTGCGCCGGCCTTGGCCGAAGGGGCGCTCGCCGCGCTCGGCGGCCTGCGCTCCATCGCCGCCGAGGTCGTCTGGTTCCGGGCCGACCGCCTGCAGGAAGAGGGCCGCTACGTCGAGCTTGCGCAGCTCGCGAGCGCGCTGGCGTTCCTGGAGCCCCACACGCCTGAAGTCTGGAGCTACGCGGCGTGGAACCTCGCCTACAACATCTCCGTCATGATGCCGGACGCCGAGTCGCGCTGGCGGTGGGTCGAGGCGGCGATCCGCCTGCTGCGCGACGAGGGCTTGCGGCTCAATCCGCGCTCGTCTGACCTGCTGCGCGAGCTGGCCTGGCTTTTCGAGCTCAAGATCGGCCTCGACATCGACTCGTCCGCAGCGGCCTACCGCACGTACTGGCGCGCCAAGGTCGAGGACGTCCGACGACGGGGCGCCTGGGCGGAGCTGGGCATGGATCCGCGCGAAATGGCGCGAATCGAGCAGAAGACGGGCTTCGACGACTGGGGCGACCCGTTCCTTTCGGCGATCTACTGGGCGGTCAGGGGCAATCACCCGGAGATCGTCCGCCAGTCGGTTCGCCTCTACAGAAAGGGCCATGCGTCCGCCGCACGGGACGAAGGCAAGAAATGAACGTGCGGTTTGTGGTATAATTACCGACATGGAAAAGAAACTGCTGATAGTGGAATCTCCGGCGAAGGCCAAGACGATCGGGAAGTACCTCGGCGACGAGTTCGTCGTCAAGTCGTCCGTCGGGCACATTCGCGACCTGCCGAAGGAGACCGGCGCGATCAAGATCGTCGAGAAGGGGCCCGACTCGTGGTCGTTCGTGCCGACGTACGTCGTCTCGGAGGTCAAGGAGAAGGTCGTCGCGGAGCTGAAGCGCGCGGTGAAGGACGCGGGCGAGATCTACCTCGCGAGCGACCCTGACCGCGAGGGGGAGGCCATCGCCTGGCACCTGAAGGAGGTGCTCGGCCCCGGCGCGGGCGCGAAGCCGTTCCGCCGCGTCACGTACAACGAGATCACGAAGTCGGCCGTCCGCAAGGCCGTGGAGGCGCCGCGCGACATCGACATGCCGCTCGTCGACGCCCAGCAGGCGCGCCGCATCCTCGACCGCCTCGTCGGCTACAAGGTCTCGCCGCTGCTGTGGAAGAACGTGAACTGCCCGAACAACCGGACGCTCTCGGCGGGCCGCGTGCAGTCCGTCGCGCTGCGGCTCCTCGTCGAGCGCCAGCGCGAGATCGACGCCTTCGTGCCGGAGACGTACCAGCTCCTCGGCGTCGAGGCGCGCCAGCCCGGCGACGCGAAGTCGTTCGTCGCCAAGCTCGCGCGGCTGGACGGCGAGAAGCCGGACATCCGCGAGAAGGAGGTCGCGAACCGCCTCATCCTCGACCTCGCGAACGCGACGCTCAGGGTCTCGGACGTGAAGGCCCAGCCCAAGGTGCGCCATGCCCTGCCGCCGTTCACGACCTCGACCCTGCAGCAGACGGCGTCGAGCGTGCTCGGCTTCTCGCCCGGCAAGACGATGAAGCTCGCCCAGGCCCTCTACGAGCAGGGGCGCATCACCTACATGCGAACCGACTCCGTGAACGTCTCGGACCAGGCGCGCGCGGCGGCGAAGGCGTTCATCGAGAAGTGGTGCGGGCCGGCGTTCTACCCGGAGAAGCCGAACTTCTACGTGACGAAGGCGAAGGGCGGCGTCGAGGCGCAGGGCGCGCACGAGGCGATCCGCCCGACCGACGTCGAGCTCTCGCCGAAGCGCGCGGGCGAGGCGGGGATGGATGCGGCGGAGCTGAAGCTCTACGACCTCATCTGGCGGCGGTTCGTCGCGAGCCAGATGGCGGACGCGAAGACAACGGTGAAGACGCTCTCCATCGAGGCCGTCAAGCCCGCCCTCGCGCACAAGTACCTGTTCACCGCCTCGGCGACGGCCATCGACTTCGAGGGCTTCCTCAAGATCATGAAGCTCTCGCTCAAGAAGAAGACGAAGGACGGCGAGGACGACGAGGACTCGGACGAGGTCGCGTACCTGCCGGACGTCGCGGTCGGCAGCGCGCTGGAGGCCCTGCGGTGGATCTGCGACGAGAAGAAGACGAAAGGCCCGGCCCACTACTCGGAGGCCTCGCTCATCAAGGCCCTGGAGGAGAACGGCGTCGGGCGCCCGTCGACCTACGCGCAGACGATTGAGACGCTGAAGGCGCGCGAGTACGCGAAGACCGAGAAGAAGAAGCTCGTGCCGCTGGAGCGCGGCGTCCTCGTCTGCGACTGGCTCGTGAAGAACATGGACGCGCTCTTCTCCGTCGGCTTCACGGCGCGGATGGAGGGCCAGCTCGACAAGGTCGAGTCCGCGGGCGAGCCGATGGACCAGATGCTCAGCGAGTTCTACTGCGAGTTCCTGAAGTCGCTGCCGAAGCCCGTGCCGCCGCCCGACCGCGCGAAGTTCGAGCTGGTCCTCTCGATGCTGGGCGAGGTCCGCGAGTGGAAGGAGCCGAAGAAGGTCGGCAGGCGCGAGTACAACGACGAGAAGTTCTTCACGAGCTGCCGCGAGCAGTTCGAGAAGGGCGAGCGGCCGATGAGCGCGCGCCAGCTGGAGTTCCTCGTGCGCATGGCGATCCTGTACGAAGGCCAGATCGCCGACTGCGCGGAGCGCCTGCGCAACGCGGGGCTCGCGGTCGGTTCGGGCGTCTCGCCCAAGGCCGACCCGGAGCTTGTCGCGTACTGCTTCGAGGTGATGGACCGCATCGGCGGCATGGAGCAGAACCCCTTCATCAAGTCGCTGCGCGACCAGGTCGAGCACGGGCGCGGCCTCTCGATGAAGCAGTTCGTGATCCTCGCGCGCGCCGTCGGCGAGAACGCGGGCGCGCTGGACGACGTCGACGCCATCCGCGCGAAGCTCGAGGCTTTCGTGCCCGGCGGCTTCGAGGCCGCCGAGAAGGCCGACCCGAGCGTGCCGAAGGTCCTCGCGCTGTTCGCGACGGTCACGGAATGGCGCCCGAAGGCGAAGCGCGGCAAGCGCGTCTACGACGACAAGGAGTTCGTCACGTCGCTCACCGACCAGTACGCGCGGCGGCATACGCTTTCGCCGCGCCAGCTTCAGGCGCTGAAGCGCGTGGCGGCTGTCTACCGCAGCCAGATCCCGGACTATGCGGAGAAGGCCGCCGAGCTTGGCCTGAGGGTCGGTCAGGATGGAAAGGCCGATTCCGAATAGGCGGACGCTGGCGGATCCGCAGGCGGCGGCGTTCATCCGCCACCTGCGGGCCGAGCGGAACGAGTCGGAGAACACGTGTGCGGCCTACGCGACGGACCTGGCGCAGCTCGTCTCGTCGAAGTGGGGCGCGGCGGCGCGGCCGCCGTTTCCGTGGCGCGAGCTTGCAGACGCCGACGCGCGCCGCTTTCTCATCGCCTTCTCGGCGTCCGGCGCGACGGCGACGACCGTGCGGCGGAAGCTCGCGGCCGGGCGCACGTTCTGCCGCTTCCTCCAGCGCGAGGGCGTCCTGATCGACAACCCGTTCGCCCTCCTGCACGGGCCGCGCAAGGCGAAGGCCCTGCCGAAGGTCCTTTCGGCGACGGAGGTCGCGCGCTTCCTCGCGCAGCCGCTCCGCGACCTCGACGACGGCACGGTCGGCGAATACGCCGCGCGGCGCGACAAGGCGCTCTTCGAGGCCCTCTACTCCACGGGCTGCCGCATCGGCGAGATGCTGCCGGTCACGTGGGGCGAGATCGATTTCGCGCGCGGCACGCTGATCGTGACGGGCAAGGGGTCGAAGGATCGCCTCGTCATCCTCGGTGGCCCCGCCCGCGACGCGCTGACGGCCCTGCGCGAGACGGCGGCGGCGTGCGGCGCGCGGACGGACGGCGCGGCGGCGGTCTTCCAGACGGATGCCTTCGAGCCGATGACGCGGCGGTTCGCCGAGCGGCGGATGAAGCGGTATCTCGCGGAGGCGGAACTGCCGACGGACCTGACGCCGCACAAGCTGCGCCACAGCTTCGCGACGCATCTCCTCGACGCGGGCGCCGACCTGCGCTCCGTGCAGGAGATGCTGGGCCACGCCTCGCTCTCGACCACCCAGATCTACACCCACGTCTCAATTGAACGCCTCCGCGACGAATACGCGAAGGCCCATCCGCGCAATGCTTGAGGCCTCGGTCGAGCGCTGGCTGGCGACGCGGCGGCCGGAGGGTGCGCCGCCGAGTCGCCTGTCGCCGGGTACGCGTGTCGAGGGCTGGCGTGTGCAGGCCTACCTCGGCGCGGGGCTCTCGGCCGAAGTCTACCGCGTCACGCACGTGCGCACGGGGCAGGAGGGCGCGCTCAAGCTTTTGGTCGACGAGACGCGCGGCCTGAAGGAGCGGTTCGCGGCGGAGGCGGATGCGCTGCGCGTCCTTTCCCTGCGTGTGCTGCCGCGTTTTCTGGACGCGGGCAAGCACGAGGGGCGTCCGTTCTATGTGATGGAATATCTCCAGCCGCTGCCGGATCCGCTGCCGCGCGGCAAAGTCCCCGGCTTCATGGTGCGCGTGGCCCAGGCGGTTCAGGCGCTGCATGACGCGGGATACATCCACCGCGACCTCAAGCCGGGCAACATCCTGCGGCGGGCGGACGGCGAGCCGGTTCTCATCGACCTCGGCCTCGTCAAGCGGCGCGGCCTCGGCGTGACGGATCCGATTGTCCGCCACGGACGCGGCGTATCGCTAATCGACGGCAAGCCCGTGGGTGTCGGAACGCTCGACTACGCCGCGCCCGAACAGCTTCTCAAGGGCGAGGCGTCGGTGCAGAGCGACGTCTTTGCGCTTGGCAAGATCCTGCGCAGCCTGTACGAGGGGCGTCCGCCGCACAGCGTCCAGCCGGTGATCCGGCGGGCAACGCGCGAGCTGCCGAGTGACCGTTTCGCGTCTGCCGCCGATTTCGCCGCCGCGCTGCGGCATCGCAATCGTGCGTGGGTCGTCGGTGCGATTCTCTTCTTCGGCTTGCTGTGTCTGCTGGGCGCAGGGCTCTTTCCGCTTCTGCGGCGGTCGCCTGAGCCAGTGGTTGGGGATGCGCCGCAGACGTCGCCGCTCCGTGTGCGCGCGACCGAGCCGCGTCCGAACGAGTCCGAGGCGGCGTATCTCGCCCGGATGCTGTCGCGCGCAAGGGCGGGCGAAGCCGCCGCACAGGTCGCCGTGGCGGAGGCGTATTTCTACGGACGCGGCACGGCGACAAACCGTACGGCGGCGGCGCGCTGGTACCGCACGGCGGCCGAGGCCGGAGCCGCCGACGCGCAGGCTTCGCTGGGCCTGTGCGCATTTCGCGGCTACGGATGCGAGAAGAACAACGCGGAGGCCGTCCGCTGGTGGACGAAGGCTGCGCGACAGGGGCATCTCGGCGCGATGAACGACCTGGCCTTCTGCTACATGCACGGCTTCGGTGTCGCGAAGGATGCGGCGGAGGGCTTTCGGTGGGCGATGCGCGCGGCCGAGCGCGGACACGCCCCGTCGCAGACGCTCGTCGGCGAATGCTACCTTGAAGGGCGCGGCGTCGAGGCGGATGTCGAACGCGGCGAGACGTGGCTGTATCGTGCGGCACGGCAGGGGAATGCGCGCGCGCAGATGCTGCTCAGGGCGTGGTGACGTCTGCCGTCATCGCGTGAACCAGTTCGGTCAGCCGCACGAGCAGGCGGTGCTTGATCGTGTCGACGTTGGCGCGCGAGAGGCCGAAGCGGGCGGCGACGTCTTCGGGCCTTTCGTGCAGAAGCGCGACATGGCGGAAGACCTCGCGCTTCGTCGGGGGGATACGGATGTCCGCCAGCAGCTGTTCGACCGCCGCCTCCAAGACGGCGTTTTTCCAGGCTGCCTCGTCCGACGGAGGCTCTGGCGCGCGCATCGTCGTCGCGGTCGAGGCGTCTGTTTTCATCAGGAGCCCAGTTCCCTGTTCCGCGCGGAGGCCGGCGCGCAAGGCGGAGAGCCGCGCGCCCGTGCGCTGGAGGTCGGCGGCCTTGTGCGAAAGGATGCCGAGGAGATAGTTGCGGAAGTGGCCTTTTGCATCGGGCGTGTACTGGTAGTTCGGCAGGGCCTTCATGAGCGCGACGAGCGTTTCCTGAAGGGCGTCGTCCGCCTCGACGGTCGGGTAATGGGCGCGGAGAAAGCAACGCATCGGCTGTTCGTATTTCTGGAAGAACTCCGTCCAGCGGACGCTGTCCGCATTGCGGGAGATCGTCGCGAGCAGGGAGATCGATGTCGTCGGGGCGTTCATGGCAGAGGCTTTTGAGGTCACACATTATATCAAAAAATAGCAGAGATGATGGTCGGTCGTCTCCTTGCATTGAACCTAAAAGCGCAGTTTGCCGCTTCCAGAGGTAAAGTTGATTTCGTTGATGGTTTACCCCCTGTAAAGATTGGCTGTTGTTGAAGGA
>CAKUGW010000020.1 GCA_934654805.1 uncultured Kiritimatiellota bacterium | reverse complement strand
TGGAGGGCGTCGGCCCGGTCGTCGCCGGCAGCGTCGTCGCGTCCTACTGGTTCGCGATGATGATCGGCCGCATCGTCGGCGGCGCGATCGGCGGCAAGGTCAGCTCGCGCGCGATGATCACGTTCCTCTCCCTCCTCGGCATCGTCGCGCTCCTGGCGATGATGTTCCTGCCGGTGAAGCTCGTCACGGTCTTCGGCAAGACGATCCCGCTCTCGATGTGCCTCGGCTTCGTCTGCGGCCTCGCGACGTCCGTCATGTGGGGCGGCCTCTTCAACCTCGCGGCGGAGGGCCTCGGCAAGTACGTCCCGATGGGCTCCGGCATCTTCATGGCCTGCGTCGTCGGCGGCGTCTGCCTGCCGCTCCAGGGCATGCTCGCGGGCAAGGTCGGCTACCTCGGCAGCTACTGGTTCACGATCGCGCTTTTCGCCTACATCTTCGTCTACGCGAACTTCCTCTCGAAGCCGAAGGCGAAGCAGGCCTGAACCTCAAATCCTAACGAAAGGGAGAATACCGCTATGCTGAACCAGGAAATCCACGACGAGCTCGTCGCCAAGTTCGAGAAGCTCTACGGCGAGCGGCCGCAGGTCGTCGCCTACGCGCCGGGGCGCATCGAGGTGCTCGGCAACCACACCGACTACAACGAGGGCTTCGTGCTCTCGGCGGCGATCGACAAGGGCACGTTCTTCGCGGTGAGCCCGACGGCCGACGAGAGCTGCTCGCTCACGGCCGGCGACCTGATGGAGACGGCGAACTTCTCCATCCGCGACGTGAAGCCCGCGCGCGAGATGACGTGGCAGAACTACGTGACGGGCACGTTCAACTGGATCTTCGACGACGAGCCGGCGACGGCGAAGCACGGCTGGAAGGCGATGTTCCTCGGCAACATCCCGCTCGGCGCGGGGCTCTCCTCGTCTGCCGCGCTGGAGATGGCGACGGCGCTCGCGCTCCAGGAGCTCTACGGCACGAGCCTCGACCGTACGGCGCTCGCGAAGGTCGGGCAGAAGGCCGAGCACACGTTCGCGGGCTGCCCCTGCGGGCTGCTCGACCAGGCCTCCTCGATGTACGGGAAGGCGGGCGCGCTCGTCAAGAGCGACTTCCGCTCGAACACGTTCGAGACCGTGCCGCTCGGCGACAAGGTCGCGTTCATGATGGTGAAGTCGAACGCGAAGCACGCGCTCGTGGACGGGGCGTATGCCTCGCGCCGCCAGGCGTGCGAGGACGCGGCGAAGTACTTTGCGGGCGTCCTGCGGAAGGGGAACGTCACGCACCTGCGCGACGTCACGACGGCGGAGTGGGTCCTCTACCGCAGCGGCCTCTCCGAGACGACGGCGAAGCGCGCGGTGCATCCGATCGGCGAGGACGAGCGCGTCCTCCAGGGCGCGGCGCTGCTGGCGAAGGGCGACCTGAAGGGCTTCGGCGCGCTCATGTACGACTCGCACGAGTCGAGCCGCAACTGGTTCGAGAACTCCTGCGAGGAGCTGGACGCGATCGTGGACGCGGCGAAGGCGATCCCCGAAGTCTACGGCGCGCGCCTCTCCGGCGGCGGGTTCGGCGGCAGCTGCTGCCTGCTCGTCGACCCGGCGGCGGCCGACCGCATCGCGGCGGCGATCACGCGCGAGTACAGGGCCAAGTTCGGCGACGAGCCGACCTGCTCGCTGATTCCGCCGTCCGACGGCGCGCACCTCGTCTGAAGGGAGAACAGCCATGAAACCCGTCAAGTCCGCATTCGTCTCGCTCGTCGCGCTGGGCGCGTGCGCCGCGTTCGCGCAGGATGAACAGGTGGCGGAAGCCGCCGCGCCGGCGGCGGAGACCGCGCCCAGAAAGGCCATCGCCAAATCCGCCTTCACGACGCTGCCGTTCTGCCGTTCCTGCGAGGGCACGGCGGAAGTCCAGGTCCCTGGCAAGGACTGGGCACCGGTCGAAGAGGGCAGGTTCTATCCCCTCGGCTCGGCCTTTCGGACGCAGGGGACCGGCCGTCTGACCGTGGCCTTCGGCGCCGACTCCGCGGCGACGATCGCGGGCGAGGCCTCGTTCGGGACGCGCGCGCAGGCGCTCGGCGTCAAGACGCGCACGGTCGTCCTCGGCGCAGGCACGATGGACCTCGACCTCGCGGACAATCTGCCGGAGGGGGCTTTCTTCGTGACGGCACCCGGCTTCACGGTGAGGAACCCGGCCGGCAAGTCGCGCTACACCTACGAGAAGACGGCGTTCGGCGACCGCGCGGTCGTGCGGTGCGTGACGGGGACGCTCGGTCTCTCCGGGCGGCACTTCGAGATTCCCCAGATGCGCGCGGCGAACGAGCTCATCCTCACGAGCGAGCATGACTACCTCGTGACCGTGCTGGAGAACACGAGCGGCGACTACGTCGTCCGCCTCGACCAGGGCGTGCGCCTCCAGTCGCAGATTGCGGAAGACGGCTCGACCGAGCAGAAGGCCGTCGCCGACAAGGCCGAGATCAAGTTCTCGCCGAAGATGAAGATCAACATCCACCGAGCCGTCCCGTCGGTCGGCGAGCGGATGAGCGTGTTCGTCATGGCGTTTGACGCGGCCGGCAACCCGCTGGGGCCGGGCGTGAGCTTCTGCGAAGGGCGCGCGGAGGTCAATTCGGGTACGCTCGTCGCGAAGCCCGAGACCGAGGCGGATGCCCTCGCAAAGAAGGCCGCCGAGGCGACCGAGACGACGGAAGCCGCCGCCGAGGACGACGAGCCGGCGGAGCAGGCCTCCGAAGAGGCGTCGTCCGACGGCTCCGCGGACGGGGAGTGAACGCGGGCGACAGCCGAAACAGTCTTTTCAGGACATCCAACACATCGCAAGCAAAACCGAACCAATCGAACAGTCGAGCATTCGTAGAATCGAGCAACAAGAAAATGGTCATTCATCAATTCAACAAGCTGATCCGCAACCGCTGGCTCTGGGGCGCCTTCGCCATCGCGATTTCCGCCTTCTTCGCCTTTGACTTCCTCATCGCCGACCTCGGCAGCGAGCCGCGCGCGGAATCGTCGGGCGACGCGGGCACGCTCGCGGGCAAGTCCGTCGACGCCAAGCTCTTCTCGGCCCTCACGGAAGAGGTGCGCGGCTTCGGCCGCGCGCGCGACCACCAGATGAAGCAGGGCGACGTCAACCGCCAGGCGTGGGAGAACTACGCCGCGCTGCTCGTCGCCGGCCAGGCGGGCGTCGAGGCGACCGACGCCGAAGTCCAGGCGATCATCCGCCGCGACCCCTCGTTCCAGCAGAACGGCGGCTTCAGCTTCGCGCTCTACCAGCGCGCGCTCCGCGACAACGGGCTGACGCCCGAGCGCTTCGAGGCGTTCCTGAAGCGCCGCGTCACGCTCATGCGCCTCGGTCAGGCCGTGCTCGGCTCGGCGGCGTGGACGTCGCCGATGGAGCTGGACCGGGCCGTGGCGGACATGACGGACACGTTCACCGTCAAGGTCGCGACGTTCGCCCAGTCGAAGAAGGACGCCGACGCCGTCAAGGTCGACGACAAGGCCCTCAAGGCCTGGTACGAGAAGAACCGGAAGAGCCTGGAGCTCCCCGAGCGCACGAAGATCCGCTTCGTGAAGTTCGACGCGACGGACAAGGGCCTGCTCGCGCGCATGGCCGTCACCGAAGACGAGATGCGCGACCGCTACGACGTCACGATCGACAAGTACACCTCGACGGACACGAACGGCGTCGAGACGGTGAAGAAGTTCGAGGACGTCAAGGCGGGCATCGAGAAGGAGCTGCGCCAGATCGCGGCCGTCCAGTGCCTGGAGACGAACCTCAACTTCCGCGCCTACGCCCAGAAGGCGGCGAAGGGCGCTTCGCGGCTGGACGAGATCGCGAAGGAGGAGGGCCTGAAGGTGCAGACGAGCGACTGGTTCGCGCTGGACGGCGGCTATCAGGAGGGCTTCATGAAGCGCACGTACCAGATCTGCCCCGGCGCGAAGGGCTTCTCCGAGGCGGTGGCCGAGCTCGACGCATCGAGCGAGGACCTGCGCTACGCGGTCGTGAGCTCCGCGAACGCCGTCTGGCTGATCGAGAAGGCCGAGACGAGCCCGAAGCACGTGCCGACGTTCGACGAGGCGAAGAAGGCGATCGGGCCGCGCGCGCTCCGCGACGCGAAGGCGGACGCCTTCAAGGCGCAGGTCGAGGCGATCGCGAAGAAGGGCGCGAAGGCGGTTGAGGCCGTCAAGGGCGTCTCGACGAACCTCACGTTCACGGTCTCCGACCTCCGCCAGGGCACGGACAGCGGCATCGAGAACGCGATGGCCGTCGCGCGCGCCGCGATGAAGCTCAAGAAGGGCGAGGTCTCCGAGTTCACGCTGACCTCGCCGGGCCATGCGATCCTCGTCGTCTGCGAAGACCGCACGGCGGGCGACGCCGCGAAGGCGATGGTCCTCCGCTCGCAGATCCGCGACGAGCTCGCGATGCTCCAGCAGCGGCAGATTCCAGAAAGCTGGCGCAAGTGGAACCTCGAACGCCTCGGCTTCGAGACGGGCGAGATCTCCTCGACCGAGAATCCGGAAGAGGAAGAATGACGCTCAAGTTCAAGCGCATCCATCCCGACGCCGTCCTCCCCGCGTATGCCCATCCGAGCGACGCGGGGATGGACTTGCGGAGCGTCGCGGACGCCGTGATCCCCCGTGGCGGACGCGCGCTCGTCCCCACGGGGCTCGTCGTTCTCCTGCCGCCCGGCTACGAGGCGCAGGTACGGCCGCGTTCGGGGCTTGCGCTGAAGCACGGCGTGACGGTCCTGAACGCGCCCGGCACGGTCGATTCGGGCTATCGCGGCGAGATCGGCGTCATCCTCGCGAACTTCGACGCGGACGACTTCGCCGTGAAGAAAGGCGACAAGATCGCCCAGCTCGTCATCGCGCCCGTCACGCAGCCGCAGGTCGAGGAGACGGACGCCGTTGACGAGACGGACCGCGGCGCGGGCGGCTTCGGCTCGACCGGCGTCTGACGAAAAATGCCCCCTTGCACAGGGGGCCTATTTTTTGATATACTACGCAACTATTCGACCACTCTAAAGAGTAAACAAAATAATGAAAGTACGTAGTTCCGTTCGTCGCATTTGCGAGAACTGCCGCATCGTCCGCCGCAAGGGCGTGGTGCGCGTGATCTGCACCAACCCGCGCCACAAGCAGTGCCAGGGTTAAGAAAGGTAAGAAAGAAACATGCCGAGACTGATGGGTGTGGACATTCCGGGGAAGAAGCACATTCGCTTCGCGCTCCGTTATATCCACGGTATTGGGCCGAAGCGCGCCGATGACGTGCTGGCGGCGGTCAAGGTCGATCCGATGAAGAAGGCGGACGACGTCACTCAGGACGAGATCCACGCGATCACGACGTACATTCAGGAGCATTTCCGCGTCGAAGGCGACCTCCGCCGCGAGGTCTCCCAGAACATCCGCCGCCTGATCCAGATCGGGTCGTATCGCGGTCTCCGTCACAAGAAGGGCCTTCCGGTCCGCGGCCAGCGCACGAAGACGAACGCCCGCACCCGCAAGGGCGGCAAGCGCGTCTCGATCGCGATGCCGAAGCAGGCCAGCCGCTAAGGGGGTAGTTTAACATGGCAGAAGAAATCAAGAAAGAGGCCGCGCCCGTCGAGGCGTCCGCCGCCGCCGCGCCGGCCGCCGAGGGCGAAGCCGCCGAGGCCAAGGCGAAGAAGTCGGGCAAGTCGATTCCGGCCGGGATCGCGTTTATCCGCTCGACGTTCAACAACACCCAGGTCTCCATCGCGGATGCGCGCGGTGGCGTGATCAGCTGGAGCTCGGCCGGCAAGGCGGGCTTCAAGGGCTCCCGCAAGTCCACCGCGTTCGCGGCGACGATGGTCGCGCAGGACGCGGCGCGCGTCGCGGTCGCCAAGGGCATGCACGAGTGCGAGGTGCGCATGCAGGGCGCCGGCGCCGGCCGCGAGAGTGCGGTTCGCGCGATTCAGGCGGCGGGCATTCGCGTCACGCAGATTACCGACACCACGCCGGTGCCGCACAACGGTTGCCGCGCTCGCAAGCGCAGGAGGGTCTAATCATGGGTCGTTATACTGGTCCCGTTTGTCGTCAGTGCCGCCGCGAAGGGCAGAAGCTCTTCCTCAAGGGGGCGCGTTGCTACATGGCCAAGTGCCCGATCGAACAGGGCACGGGGGCTCCCGGCATGCATGTCGGCCGCCGCATGAAGAAGATGTCCGAATACGGCAGCCAGCTGCGCCAAAAGCAGTCGCTCCGCCGCCAGTACGGCATGGGCGAGTTGCAGTTCCACCGCTTCTTCGAGGAGGCCCTCCGCAAGGAAGGCGTCACGGGCGAGAACCTGCTGCAGATGCTCGAGATGCGCCTGGACAACGTCGTCTACCGCCTCGGGCTCGCGCCGAGCCGCCGCGCCGCGCGCCAGTTCGTGCTGCATGGCCACATCCTCGTGAACGACCGCAAGGCCGCGGTTCCCTCTCACGTCCTCAAGGTCGGCGATGTCGTCGCCGTCAAGGACGCCGCGAAGTCAAAGGACGCCGCGAACCGTTCGGTCGAGGCCGCGACGGGTGCGCAGCTGCCCGTATGGATGCAGTTCGACAAGGCCAACCTCAAGGCCGAGATCCTGGCCGTCCCGACGCGCGAGCAGATTGCGCCGATCGTCGACGAGCAGGCCATCGTCGAACTCTACTCCCGCTAATCGGAGTCACATCGTCAACCTATCAAAGGGGAGTAATCAATGCCTATCCGTTTGAGCCCTTTCGAGATGCCGCATAACGTCCAGGTGCTGGACGAAGGCAAGACCGCGACGTACACCCGTTTCGTCGCGGAACCGTTCGAAATCGGCTATGCGCGGACGATCGGCAACTCCCTCCGTCGTGTTCTTCTGAGCTCGATCGAGGGGGCGGCGATCGCGTCCGTCAAAATCAAGGGCGTCAACCACGAGTTTTCGACGATCAAGGGCTGCACGGAGGATGTCACCGACATCATCCTCAACCTGAAGCGCGTCCTGCTGAAGACCTATACCCGCGAGCCGATGACGATTTCGCTCAAGGCGACGGGACCGTGCACGGTCACGGCCGAGGCGTTCGCGCAGGGAAACAACGTCGTCGTGCTGAATCCGAAGCAGGAGATCTGCACGCTCGACGTGGACGGCGAACTTGAGCTGACGTGCGACGTCCGCACGGGGCGCGGATTCTGCCTCGCCGACGGCAACAAGAAGCCTGACCAGGAGATCGGGAAGATTGCGATCGACTCGATCTTCTCGCCGGTGACGCGCGTGAACTTCCTTGTGGAGAACACCCGTGTCGGCCAGCGCACCGACTACGAAAAGCTTGTCCTCGACATCTGGACGGACGGGCGCGTCACGCCGGAGGAGGCCCTCAAGACAGCGGGCGCCGTCCTCCGTCGCCACCTTGACGTGTTCGTCGACTACGATGGCGTGCAGACGCTTGAGTTCGAGGACCTTGAGAAGGACGCCGCCACGGAACGCGAACGCCTCCGCAAGCTCGTGAACATGTCGGTGAACGAGGTCGAGTTGTCCGTCCGCGCGGCGAACTGCCTCAACAACGCGAACATCTCGACGGTCGGCGAGCTGATCTCGAAGACTGAGGCCGACATGCTCAAGTACCGCAACTTCGGCAAGAAGTCTCTCGGCGAAATCAAGGCGAAACTCGTGACGATGGGCCTTTCTTTGGGCTTCAAGTTCGAGCCTGAGCTGATGGAGAAGAAGAAAGAGGACAAGGAAAAGGACAAGGGCAAGGACAAGGAGAAGGGCAAGGAACAGGGCAAGGACACGGACAAGGAGAAAGTCCAGGAGAAGGATAAGGACACGGATAACGAGAAGAAGGCGAACTAAGGAATCGAAACCATGCGTCATCAGAGAGTCATGAAGAAATTCGGGCGTTCTTCCAAGCATCGCAAGATGCTCATGAAGAGCCTTGTCACCAACCTCATCCTCGCGGAGTCGATCAAGACGACCCTGCCGAAGGCCAAGGAAGCGCGCAAGGACGCGGACAAGATCGTGACGGTCGCCAAGAAGGGCGATCTCGCGGCCCGCCGTCTCGCGGCCTCCCGTCTGCTCGACCCGAAGGCCGTGCAGAAGCTCTTCGACAAGATTGCGCCGTCGATGAAGGACCGCAAGGGCGGCTACACCCGCATCGTCAAGCTCGGCACGCGCCGGGGCGATGCGGCGGAAATGTGCGTGCTCCAGTGGGTCACGGCGGGCGAGCCCGTCGAGAAGCCCGCCGAGGCCGCGCCGGCCGCCGAGGCCAAGTAATCCACCTCCTAAGCCAATCTTGAAAGGGGGTGTTTGACAATGGCAATCGTGCTTAAGCTCAAGAAGGGCGAGTCCGTTGAACGCGGTCTCAAGCGTCTGAAGAAGGTCCTCGACAAGGAGGGCCTCATCAAGAAGCTCCGCGACGACCGCTACTTCGAGAAGCCGTGCGTGAAGGCGCGCAAGAAATCGCAGCGTGCCCGCATCCGCAACCGCAGCCGCCGCGGCCGCATGGAACTCAACTGAGTTCACGGTCAGCGCAGTCAGGAAAGGCAGGGCGTGCGAGGTCTTCGTGCGCCCCGCCTTTTGCATTCCCGAGGAACGGGGCTTAGGGGTTTTCCTCTCGCCAGGCTGTCATGGACAGGCCGAAGCGCCGGCGGAACAGGGCCTTGAGCGTGTTGGGGTTCTCCCAGCCGCAGTCGGCGGTGACCTGGTCGATTGTGTCGCCGGTCGCGCGGAGGCGCCGCTTGACCTCCTCCAGCCGGATGCGGATGATCGCGTCGTGCACGGTCTCGCGCTGGAGTCCCTTGAACCGCAGGTCGAGGAGCGAGCGCGAGACCTTCAGGTGACGGGCGACGTCCGGCACGGAAACCTTTCGCGTCGCGTTGCGTTCGATGAAGGCGAGGGCACGCTGGATCATCTTGCCCGTGTGCGACAGCGGAACGGTCGAGCCGCGCAGGACGACCTGTCGGACGCCGACGAGGACGACGCCGTCCGTCGGCGGACGCCTCGCCCGCGTGTGCGCCATCGCGCGGTCCAGCAGCTGCGCGGCCACGCGGCCCTCGCGCTTGAAGTCCGGCTGGACGGACGAGATCGTCGGCTCGGCGTTCTCGCAGAGGATCGGATCGTTGTTGACGCCAAGGAGGCCGATGTCCTTCGGGATTTCAAGCCCCGCGTCCCGGCAGACGCCGATGACCTCGTAGGCGCGGTCGTCGCAGGCGGCGAGGATCCCGCAGGGCTTCGGCAGCGTGCGAAGCCAGACGCGAAGCGCCGACTTGCTTTCCGTCTGGTCGCGAAAGTGCGTGCTGTCGAACATGCGGGCGATGAAGCCGGCTTTCTCCAGCGTGTCGCGGAAGCTCCGCCCGCGTGCGCGGCTCCAGTCGTCGTCCGTCGGATAGCCGACGAAGCCGTAGCTCTTGTAGACGCCCTGTTGAAGGAGGGTGTTCGCCGCGGTGCGCCCGACGGCTTCGGCGTCGCTCTTGACGGTCAGGATGTCCGAGCGCGCCGCGAACGCGGCGGATTCGACGTTCATGAGCACGGTCGGCAGGGAGGTGTCCGCGAGGGCGCGAAAGGCGTCCTCGGCGCCGGGCAGGCCGACGATGAAGCCCGTCGCGCCGCGCGCAATCTCCTTGCGGACGGTCTCGGCCGAGAACTCGTGGAGGGTGCGGTAGATGGCGAGATTCCAGCGCGGGCCTTCCGAGAGGTATTCGAAGATGCCGTTGAGCTTGTCCTGCCCGGCGATGCCGGCCAGGCGCAAGGCGACGACGACGTGCTTTGTCCTTGGGCTTCTCATGCGTCTCATCGTGCCTTTGTGCAGTGGGGCAATACTCATTTCAGATCCCGATGCTGGCGGTGGACACGCCTTCGTTCTCCTTTTTCAAAAACTCCGTAAACCACTCTTTTGCGGGGAGCTGAAGTTGGTATTCGGACAGGAAAAGCTTCGGATCCGTAAATGGCGCGAGGTATTCCGCCGTCTCGTGACCAACGCCCGTACACAGGAGGATGCCGATCGGCGGATTGTCACCACTTGTCATCTTGTTCTTGCGGTAATAGGACATGTAGAGACTCAGCTGTGCAATATCCCGGTAGTTCAGTTTCTTTGGCTTAAGCTCGATCAGGACATGGCATTTGAGGATGCGGTGATAGAAGACGAGATCGATCCGTTCGTAGACATCATCAATCAAGATGTTCTGTTGCTGATCCTCGAAACAGAAGCCCGCCCCAAGTTCCAGGATAAAGGTCTTGAGATTGTCGAGGATTCCTCTCTCAAGATCCGATTCGTCCCAGTCTCCCTGCGGCTTCAGTCCGAGGAATTCGAGAACCGTGTTCTGTTTGATGAAGTCTTTCGCGTCCAGTTTCTCTGCCCGCCCTTGCGCTAAGGCTGCGAGCTTATGCGGATTCTTCGCCCATCCGACGCGCTGATAGTATTGGCTGTCAATCTGTCGGCGCAAAGCCCGCACGCTCCATGTTCCGCGAATCGCCTCAAACGCATAGAACGTCCGCATCATCGGTTCGGGAAGATGCAGCAGTTCACAGATGTGCGAGTATGAGAGACGGTTGAAGATGGCAGAGGGGGTTATGTCAACATCATCACCGGAATATACGAGTATTCCTTGCTCGACGGATAAGGTCGACGCTGTCGATCCTTTCTCCGGCAAGGCGTTTGCCGCAATCCCTGTCAATTGGCTCGACACCGTCGAGCCTTTTCCAAAGCGACTTTCCAGATAACGGCGAATCTCGTCTGCAAGGGTTGGGTAAAGCTTATAGAACAGGCGATAGGTTTTCAATGTCGGCGCGGCAAATTTGTCACTTCCCAAACGCATCGCCAACCGCTTCAGCAACTGTTCACCGTACTTTGCACGGTCTTCACCATGTTGCTCATACTCAACGATGTAATAGCCCGTGAGCCACGCCCGCGCCGTTACGCTGCGGTTAATGACCACGAGCGCATCCTGTTGCAACGCCTCTGACGTTGCGCGAATGCGCCCGATCAGTTTCTCAAAGTCCGGCATTTTTTCATTCATGGCATTCGTCATCGTTGCGTTTCCTTGATCATTCGGAAACGAGGCACATTATACCAAAATGAAGGGCGGGAAATCATCGCCGAGACACGGTTTTGTCCGATGCCGAAAGACGGGACTCTGTGTTGCCGTGGTTCCGATAGGCTGGCCTACGAGACCCGCAACGGCGAAACCGTGTGCATCGAGGACGAGCTGCCGTTCAAGATCCCGGAAACCTGGGCCTGGGTGCGACTGGGATCGATCTGTTCATTTGTTCATCGCGGTAAGTCGCCGCAATATTCTCCTATCAAGGCATGCCCTGTGATTGCGCAGAAGTGTAATCAATGGTCGGGTTTTTGTATTGAAAAAGCCCAATTCATCGACCCCAAAACGATTTCAAAGTATGCGCAAGAACAGTTTTTACAAGACAACGACTTGCTCTGGAACTCGACCGGGTTGGGGACCTTGGGTCGCATGGCCATATATAAGACCAATCTTAACCCCTATAAGATTGCCGTTGCAGACAGTCATGTGACGGTCATCCGTGTTCTAAAGAAGTTTGTAGACCCTCGATATGTCTTTTCGTATCTTACTGGGCCAAGTGTTCAGTCTATCATTGAGGACAAAGCCGATGGTTCGGTTCGACGAAGCAAAAAGAATTGGCGACTTCTACCGTCGTAAATTATTTGCTTCCGCTTCCGCCCCTCGCGGAGCAGAAGCGGATTGTTGAGCAAATCGAAAAGATGCTGAAGGCCAGCGAAACGCTTACCAAGTGACCACTCGATTGACAATCGTCTGCTGCTCGGTGCTGGTGCGGCGAAGGTAGATGCGCGTGGTTTCGATGCTCTCATGCCCCATCAGGTCGGCCAGCAGTGAAATGTCATTGAAATGATCGAGAAAGTTCTTCGCGAATCGATGGCGAAATGAGTGCGGATAGACCACGGCGGCATTGAGCCTGTACTTCACGGCGAGCTTCTTCAATTGTGCGGCAACGCCACGTGCCGTGATTCGTTCCCCCTTGCGGTTGACAAAGATGAATCCAGACGACTGGTTACGCGCGGCCAGCCATGCGGTCGCCTCGTCCTTGAGCTTGGCTGGGATGTAGATTCTCCTCACTTTGCCGCCTTTGGAGTAGAGATCGATGAAACCGACTGAGACGTGTTCAACCTTGATTTGCAGAAGCTCGCTAATGCGTGCGCCAGTTGCCGCCAAGAACCGAATGACAAAGTACCAATATCGTTCTGCCGGATTGTTCAGCTTTCTCTTGAAGTAGGTGTAGTCCTCATTGCTGATGACATTTTCGAGAAATGGTTTCTGCTGGATCCGAACGAGACGAAGCTTCAGTTCCGGCTTCCCAATGCTAACGGCATAGCCGTTCAAAGCCAACAGGCGAATGTTGACGGTCTTTGGCTTGAAATTCTCCACAAGATAGGTCTTGTAGAGTCGAAGGTTCTGCTTTGTCACCTCGCCGTAGAGCGTTGTGAACTGTCTTGCCGCATAAAGATACGACGAGACCGTGTTTTCGGACTTGTTTGTTTTCCGCAGAAACGCGGCATAGTTTTCGATGTCTATCATAGTCATTCCTTTCAGTGGATATACTATGATAGGAAACGGAATGGCTATTGAAGTCGCGCGACTTGTTTCTCCAGTCTTTCGACTTCGCTGACGATTCTCGCCTGCTCGGCAATTGGCGGCAGAGGAAAGTAGGCGGCGCGGGCATCACCCGTCGTCAGACGGGGCATCTTCACGCCACAACAACACGAGAGCGTGTAATCTACGAAATAAGGTGAGTTCAGCACCAGAACCGCGAAGAGCGGATTGATTTCCCCCATGAACGTAATGGGAATGATTTCAGATGTGCAATATCCGTCTTCGTCGGCAACAAGCACCTTCCGCAAATATGGACGTAGCTTGCTGTAAAGAATCTGGCCTTTCTTGAAAACGTGCTTTGTGCTTTTAGATTCACGAGTCCTGTTCTTGATGAGCAGTCGCCCGCCTTTTTCAATATCTTCAAGGTCGAGCATCCACGCCCCTTTAGATACGTTATCCGTCCCCACACATTGTCCATAGTTTGAAATTTCCCCCAGTCGCACCCAGGCCCAGGTTTCCGGGATCTTGAACGGCAGCTCGTCCTCGATGCACACGGTTTCGCCGTTGCGGGTCTCGTAGGCCAGCCTATCGGCACCACGGAAAATGACCGACTCGTTCTTGTCTCGCTTCAATTTGCCAGCCTTGACCAAAGCCTTTCGTTCCTCGGCGATGTGCTCGACCAGCGCGGATGCCGGTTCGTCATTCGGGTCTTGCGGGACAAGCTTGCCTTCGACGGCGTATTGGAGGATAGACTTCTTCAGTTTGTCGGGGAAAGCGCAAGACAATACGTTCAATTCATCAATTAAGTGCTTAAGTTCCGTCATTCCCATAACTTCGATCTTTCATTGTGATATGCCCTCGTTCTCCTTTTTCAAGAACTCCGTAAACTGTTCTTCTCTTTCCCTTGCCCTACTTTACTAAGTGCTGCGAGACGCTTTCGCTTCTCAAAGGCTTTCTTGTCCTCAATGACGATCCGCCGCAGCGCATCCTTTGACGGCATGACGTCACTGTACTGCTTGACGAAAATGCGGTTCTGTTCGCTTTCTGGCAAGGTCAGTTCCACGACGGCATCATCAACCTTCTGCGAACTCAGCAAAATGCCAATCGTCGGATTCTCCTCCGGCAGTTTCACATTGCGGTCGTAATGATGAACGTATGTCTGCATCTGCCCAAGGTCACGGTTTGTCACCTTGCCGAGTTTCAGATCCATCACGAAGAACGACCGCGTGAAGCGATTGTAGAACACGAGGTCGGGACGGAAGTGATTCACGCCAAGCGAGAAGCGAACCTGCCGTCCGACAAACGTGAAGCCCTTTCCCAGCTCAAGCATGAACTGCTGAAGATGCTCGATGATCTTGCCCTCAAGAAAGTTCTCGTCATATGTCATGTCATCGGGAAGGCCGAGAAACTCCAGCACATACGGATCCTTCATCGGCTCTTCGGCGGTTTCCGGCTTCGGTGCGGGGCGGCTCATCAATGCACGGACTTTCTTTTTGTCCTTAGCCACCTCCAGTCGTTCGAACAGGGACGAGGAAATTTGTCGATCCAAGTCTCGGAACGACCATCCGCCCTCCGTCGCTTCGCGTTCGTAAAAGGCACGTTCAACGGGATCCTTGATCCGCATCAGAAGAAGATAATGCGACCAGCTCAGAGTGAATTCATGCACCAATGCAACAGGCTTACGGCCTTCTTCTGGAACTTCACAAGCACCGCTTACGAATCTGCTTTCAGCGTTGGAGGGAATTTCCACAACGGTGTTGTGGAATTCTGAATACATCATGAAGAACGCCCTCATCTTGCGAAGGCTTTCGGCACTCCACCCTCGCCCGAACCTCGCCGTCAGTCTCGAAGACAGCTCAATCAGTATTTTCTCGCCGTACTCTGCCCGTTTCCTGCCTTTTTGCTCTTCTTCGACAATCTGGCGGCCAATCTCATAGTTGGTATACACTTGCGCAAGATTGACGGTTGTGCCGACTTTGCGCTTCGCCGTCTCGATCAGTGCGACCACCCGATCGGAAAGAGACGACTGCTTGACGGCCTTTGTCATCTCTGGGCCTCCTTGATCATCCTCACGATGTCTGAAAGCACCGTGTCGATCTTGGCGTTCAGCTCGGAACGCTTGCGCTGGTAGTCCGCGATCAGCTCAAGCGGCGGCTTGATCTCCTCTTCCGTGTGCGGGAAGCCGCAGAGGTCGAGGTTGTACTTGCCGTCGCGGATCTCCATCGCGGAGAACGCGCGGGCCTTGTCGAAGCCATCGACCCGAATCGGACGACGGTTGTTCCACCACTCGACCGCCGCGTCGAAGTGCTTCAGCTCCATCGGCTTGGTCTTCGAGAAGTGCTTGATGCCCTCCGGCATGTCGAGCCGGTAGATCCACGTCGATTCCGTCGGCTCGGTGTTGTCGAAGAAGAGGATGTTCGTCGTGATGTCCGTGTAGGGCGCGAAGACGCTGTGCGGCAGGCGGATGATCGTGTGCAGGTTGAACTCGTTGAGGAGCTTCTGCTTGATTGCCGCCTTTGCCCCCTCCGTTCCGAACATGAATCCGTCCGGCACGATGACGGCGGCACGCCCGCCTTTCTTCAGCCGGTACATGATGACGGACATGAACAGGTCGGCGGTCTCGCTGGAGCGGAGATCGGCCGGGAAGTTCATCTTCACGCCGTCCTTCTCGCCGCCGCCGTACGGAGGATTCATCACGATGACGTCGAACTTGTCCTGTGCCTTGTAGGAGCGCACGTCGCGCTCGAGCGAATTGCCGTGGTAGATGCGCGGCGCATCGACGTCGTGGAGAAGCATGTTCGTCACGCACAGGAGGTACGGCAACGGCTTCTTCTCGATGCCGAAGACGGACTCGTTGAAGAGTCGGCGGTCACGGACGCTCTTCACCTGTGGCTCCAGCACCTTCAAGGTCGAGGTCAGGAACCCACCCGTACCACAGGCGAAGTCCGCGACATGCTCGCCCAGTTTCGGCGCGAGCATTTGGACGATGAAGTCCGTGTCGGCACGGGGCGTATAGAACTCGCCGGCCGATCCGGCGGACTGAAGTTCCTTCAGAATCGACTCGTAGATTTCGCCGAAAGCGTGGCGATCCTCGTATTCGTCGAAGTCGATTTCGTCGATGACGTTGATGACCTGACGCAAAAGGACGCCATCCTTCATGTAGTTGTTGTTGTCCTCGAACACCGCCTTGACGATGGCCTTGTTCGTCGGCGTGGTCTCGTCGACTTCGAGATTCTGCAAGGTCGGGAAAAGCTCGCCGTTGACAAGGCGGAGAAGGGCATCGGCGGTCAGCGCGTTGCCGTCCTTCCTGTCCACGGCCCAGTTGCGCCAACGCAGCTTCTCCGGGATGATCGACCTGTAGTTCTTCTCGCGGAACTCCCAGACGGACTCCTTCGCATCGTACACCTTCAGGAAGATGATCCACACCATCTGCTCGATGCGCTGCGCGTCGCCGCTCACGCCCGCGTCGTTGCGCATGATCTGCCGAATCCGTTTTACGATGCTGCCGAGTCCCATCTGTTCCTTTCGCCGCCTACGCGGCCTTGTAAAGTTCGTCTTCAAGCTCCTTGATCGCCTTCAGGAGTCCGTCGCGGCCACCGAATGCCTTGGCGATCTTCATTTCGGAACCGAACCGTTCGCGGAATGGATCGTTGGAGAACGTCACCATGTCGCCAATGTCCATGATGCCCGATTCGCCGTATTTCTCCAGAAGCGTCTCCAGAACCTCCCGCGCCACGCCCTGATACTTCGAGAGGTAGCCGCGTTTCTTGACGTGGTTGATGCGCTCGGCTTTCGTGAGCGGCTTCTGGTCGAAAGCCAGGTGGCAGATGAGGTCGAATTCGTCGTAGTCCGGCTTGCCGACCTTGTCCTTCAGGTTTGAGAGAAGAATGTTGTGTTCCTTCAGCGTCTCGGCGATGACGCTCTTCTGCGTTTCACGGTTCCACGCCGCCTTGAACACTTCAAGCGACGAATAGACGCCGCGAATGCCGTCCCGGTAGCTCTTGACGGACTCGACCGTCAGCTTGCCGTTCACGTCGTAGAACTTGACCACCTCATCCAGGACGTGCGCCTCCACGTCGGACACGACCGGCACATACGGCGGTGGGGGCGGAGGGACTGGCGGCAACGGCGGCTCGACTGGAGGTTCGGGCGGTTCCGGCGGATCAAGCGGGTCAACGGAATCGACCGACGGATCGGGAGGTGTCGGCGACTCGTCGATCACGACCACGGGATCTCCGTCGAAAGCGGGATCGGCGAAGAGCCGCGACACGTTGCGGAAGTCCATGATCGTGAAGTACCGCTTGTCGTTGTCCCAGAGGAGCCGCGTTCCACGACCGATGATCTGCTTGAATTCGGTCATCGACTGGATATTGGAATCAAGAACGATCAGCTTGCACGTCTTGCAGTCCACGCCTGTCGAGAGCAGCTTGGAGGTCGTGGCCACGACGGGGTACTTCTGCTCGACGTCGATGAAGTTGTCGAGCTGCTTCTTGCCGATGGGATCGTCCCCGGTGATGCGCATCACATATTTGACGTTGCCGATATCGCGATTGAGGTTGGCAAGATGCTGGCGCATCCGTTCGGCATGGTTGACACCCGTGCAGAAGACGATGGTCTTCGACATCCGGCCGTTCTCGCGCAGCCAGCGGGAGACGCGGCGGGCGACCATCTCGGTGCGTCCCTTGAGAATGATGTTCTTGTCGTAGTCGGGCGACCCGTACTCGCGGTCTTCGATCTCGTTGCCGTTGTCGTCCCTTTGCCCCTTCGCCGGGCGCCAGCCCATGACATCCACGTCCAGCCCCACGCGGATCACCTTGTACGGGGCGAGAAATCCGTCCTCAATGCCCTGCTTGAGCGAATAGCTGTAGACAGGATCGCCGAAGTAGGAGATGTTCGACACCTCGCGGGTTTCCTTTGGCGTCGCCGTCATGCCAAGATGGACGGCGGAGTCGAAATAGGTGAGGATGTCCCGCCATGCGGAATCGGCCTTTGCGCTGCCCCGGTGGCATTCGTCGATCACGATAAGGTCGAAGAAGCCCTTTGAAACGTCCGTGTAGTACTTCTCGCCGTTCGGGCCGACGAGCTGCTGATAGAGCGAAAGGTAGATGTCGTAGGCGGTGTCGAACTTGCGGTTCTCGATCTTTGTCATCACCCGCTCGAACGGACTGAAGTCCTGATAGCGGGTCTGATCGACGAGGATGTTGCGGTCGGCGAGAAAGAGGACCTTCATCTTCTTCCCTTCGCGCTGACGGGACTTCCAGAGCCGGTGGATGATCTGAAACGCCGTATACGTCTTGCCCGTCCCGGTCGCCATCACCAGGAGAATTCGCTTCTGTCCCTGTGCAATCGCGGACACGGTGCGGTTGATCGCGATGCGCTGGTAGTAGCGCGGCGACTTCTCTCCCTGCTTGAAGTAGTACGGCTCGGCGACGATTTTCTCCTGTTCCGGCGTCAAGCCCTCGGCGGACGTGAAACGCCGCCACAGCTCGTCGGGGGACGGCAGCTGATCCATCGGAATCTCGCGCTCCGCGCCCGTCTTGAGGTCGTGTTCGAGGAAGCCGCGTCCGTTCGTCGAATAGGCGAACGGGAGGTCAAGAATCTCCGCGTATTCAAGCGCCTGCTGCATCCCCGCACCGACACAGTGGGTTGCGTCCTTCGCCTCGACGATGGCGAGGGGAAGGTTGCGCTTGTAGTACAGGATGTAGTCCGCCCGCTTGCGCTTGCCGCGTGCGGTCTGGTGTCCGTTCACGATCACGCGGCCGTCGGTGAAGTCATGTTCGCGCCTGACTTGGGCATGATCGTCCCATCCCGCCCTGCGGAGCGCGGGATCGATGAACTGCGACCGAATGTCCGCCTCGGTCATCTCATGCATCTGCATCAGGTTATCCATGCCATTGTGCCGATAGTCCCAAACTATCGGAAGCACTGCGTATTATATCAAAATGAGAGGACGAGAAATCAGCCGAGATCCAGACGGCATTCGATGTCGGGCTGCGCTTGGCGAGCCTTGCCGTGCGCCGCAAGCGGGATTGTGAAATCGAATAGGTTTGTTTGGTGAAATGAATATGGCCTTTTCGGCGGCGGTTTGCTACAATATCCCGCGTGATGGCGAAAAATGGACAGACGTCGGTCGGCTTTCTCCTCGCGATGGCGGGGCTGGGCGGGCTTTTGTACGGAATCGACTTCGGCACGATCGCCGCCGCGATGCCGTACATCCGCGCGCTGGGGATGTTTTCGGACGCCCAGCTCAGCGTCGTCGTCGGGGCGGTGCTGTTCGGCGGCATCGTCTCGTCGCTGACGGCGGGCGTGCTGGCCGAGCGGTTCGGGCGCAAGCGGATGATCGTCGCGTCCGCCGCGCTCTTCCTCGTCGCGATCCCGGTCGTCTGCCTGTCGTCCGGCTCGTTCGCCGCGATGGTCGCCGGGCGCGTCCTCCAGGGCATGAGCGCGGGCTACATGTCCGTCGTGATGCCCATGTACCTCACGGAGACGCTGCCGCCGGCGATTCGCGGGCGCGGCACGGGCGTCTTCCAGTTCTGCCTCGGGCTGGGGCTCGTCCTCGCGGCGACGGTCGGCTACGCCGTGGCGGCGACGTTCGGTGCGTCGCTGAAGGATCTCGCCTGGAAGGTCAACTTCTGGTGGACGATGGCGCCTGTCGCGGTCCTCTTCTTCGGCGCGCTGCGGCTCAGGGAAAGTCCGGTGTGGGCGGAGAAAGGAAAAGGGAAGAAGGAAGAGGGAAGAAGTGAGGATAATCAATATTTTGATGTGCTTTCAGGGGATGCCAATACGGACAAGAAGCCGAAGCGGTCCAAACTTCTTCCTTCTTCCTTTTTCCCTCTTCCTTTTCTCTCTCGCCGCTACGTCGTGCCGTTCCTGCTCGCCGTGCTCGTCCTGACGTTCAACAAGACGACGGGCATGAGCTCGATCACGAGCTATTCGGTCGTCATCTTCAACAAGGCGGGGTTTGCGGGCTCGCTCGGCAATGTCGGCGACTTCGCGATCAAGCTGACGAACCTGCTGATGACGGTCGTCGCCGCCGCGCTCGTCGACCGCAAGGGCCGCACGTTCCTCCTCAAGCTCGGCACGGCGGGCATGACGCTCGGCCTCGCGGCGATCGGCGGCGTCTTCCTCGCGATCGAGCGCTTCGGCGTCGCGGCGAACGCGGCGACGGGCGTCCTTTGCCTCGCGGCGTTCTTCCTGATGCAGGTTTTCTATGCGCTGGGGCCGGGCATCTGCGTGTGGCTCGTCCTTTCGGAGTTGATGCCGCAGCGCATCCGCGCCAACGGCATGGCGATTGCGCTCTTCATGAACCAGTTCGTCGCGTGGGGGCTCGCCTCGACGTTCCTGCCGTGGGTCAACCGCTGGGGCTGGTATTCGATGTTCTTCTTCTTCGCCGCGAACGGCGTCCTCTATTTCCTCACCGCGTGCTTCATCCCCGAGACGAAGGGCAAGTCACTGGAGGAGCTGGAGACGCTGTTCGAGAAAAAGAACGAGTTGCTTTCGCTGTTCAGGCGCCGCCAGCGGAAAAGAGATTGACCACCACCACAAACAAACCTAAACCCATGATTACCGAAACATCCATCAGCTACTACGGACTCAACTACGTCGAACACGCGGAAGCGGACTTCAAGGAGATGAAGGCGCACGGCGTCACGCAGGTCATCCTCGCCGTGACCGAATTCGACTTCGACTTCTGGCGGCCGAACATCCCCGCCATCGTCGACAAGGCGCACGAACTCGGACTGAAGGTCCTCATCGACCCGTGGGGCAACGGCAAGTACTTCGGCGGCGAGCAGGTCTCGAAGTTCCTTCAGGACAACGTCGAAAACCGCCAGGTCTCGGCCCTCACCGGCGAGAAGCTGCCCTACGCCTGCTTCAACACGAACAGCTATCGCGACTACTTCAGGAACTTCTGCACGACGCTTGCCCGCGAGGCGAAGCCGGACGGCTTCTTTTGGGACGAGCCGCACTACGCCTTCCCGCAGGGCATCGCGTCCATCACGGGCGGCGTCGCCGACGACTGGACGTGTTCCTGTCCCGTCTGCCGCAAGCGGTTCGAGGACTATTACGGCTATCCGATGCCGCGCTACATGACGAACGACGTGAAGGCGTTCCGCTGGCGCGAGGCGCTCGTCGTCCTCTCCGACACGTCGAAGGCGCTGAAGGAGATCGACCCGAAGCTGGAGATCACGTGCTGCGTGCACGCGACGCAGAACGGCTACTACGTCTCGGAGTATCGCGGCTACGACAACTGGGATCTGGTGGGGGCCTGTCCCTACTTCGACGTCTTCTCGACGACGATTATCAACTGGGCGCTCCCCGAGGACTTCTATCGCGACATCACCGCGCGCACCGTCGCGATCGCGAAGAAGTACGGCAAGAAGTCCGAACGCTGGCTCATGGGCTACTACAAGCAGCCGAAGGACTGGGCGCAGGTCGCCAAGTGGGTGGACATCGCCGAGGAGATGGGCGTCGACCGCCTCGCGGCGTGGACCTATCGCGGCGGCTACGGCACGGTCGTCGGCGCGCCTGACGCGCTCAAGCTCTGGGACACGATCGGCGCGAGTTACAAGCGGGTGTTAGGTGATAGGTGTTAGGTTTTAGGTGATAGGTTTTAGGTGATAGGTGATAGGGGCTGAAACCTGAAACCTAAAGCCTAAAACCTGAAACCTAACACCTATAACCTAAAACCTATAACCTAAAGCCTATAACCTAAAACCTAAAACCTAACACCTATGCTAAACGACTACGGATACATCGAGAAGGCGATCGCCAACATCAGGGAAGTCGCCGAAAAGCAGGAAAAGAACATCGACGCGGCGGGCAAGCTGATGGCGGACGCCATCGCGGCCGACCGGCTCATCTACGTCTACGCGGGCGGCGGACACACCACGCTCGCGATGGGCGAGATGTTCTTCCGCGCGGGCGGCCTCGCGAACATCAACCCGATGATGGAGACGGCGCTTTCCGTCTTCAACCAGGCGCTGAAGTACCTGGAGCTGGAGCGCACCGTCAACTTTGGCGCGTCCATCGTCAAGTACTACAATCCGCAGAAGGACGACGTCGTCATCTTCTTCCACAACATCGGCATCAATCCCGCGACGATCGATGCGGCGGAGGAGTGCCGGAAGCGCGGCATGAAGATCATTGCCGTCGCGAGCTCGTACTGGCAGAAGGAAATGCCGAAGGGCCACTTCATCCGCCACCCGAACGGCAAGAACCTCTTCGACTACGCCGACGTCTGCATCGACGACTACAACCCCGTCGGCGACGCGGTCGTGCACGTGCCGGGCATGACGACGCCGATTGGCCCCGTCTCGAACGTGGTGGACTTCACGATCGCCCATCTGCTGGAGATCTCGTGCTGCCGCCAATGCGTCGCGCGCGGGATCGTGCCGCCGGTCTGGAACTCGGCGAACGCGCCGGGCGGCGACGAGAAGAACGCCGCCTACCTCGCGAAATACAAGCCGCTCGTGAAGTGTTTGTGAGAAAAAGGAAGAAGGAAAAAGTAAGAGTAAGAAGGAAAAAGTAAGAAGGAATCAAATGTCGCCTTTGTCCTCAGTCCTCTGTCCTTTGTCAAAGAATCAGGAGCGTTAAAATGAAGAGCCACGTCGTCGTCCTTGTCTTTGCCGTCGCGCTTTCCTCGTCCGTCGCCATGGCCGGAAACGCGGCGAATCCCGACGCCATCGAGCTGGAGCCGATGCCGGTTCCCGTCGAGATGTCCTCGAACATGGACGCGCCCGTGCCGTTCGACGCGACGACGACCGTCACGGTCGACTGTCCGGACGCTGCCGCTGTGCCTTGGCTGACGGCGCATTTCCGCGACTGGTACGGTGCGTTCGCGCCGAAGGCCGTCGCGGGCGCCGCGAACCTCGCGCTCCGGGCAGGCGATGAGGCGTATGCCGTCCGGGCGGACGCGACGGGCGTGAAGATCGCCGCGCGGACGCTTGCGGGTGTGCGGTGGGCGGCGTATTCGCTCCGCCAGCTGGCGATTGCGAAGCGCGGAACGTTCAAGACGGCGGGACATCTCCTGCCGTCGCTGACGATCTCCGACGCGCCGCATCTCGCCTTCCGGGGCCTGCACCTCTGCTGGTTCCCGGAAGTGCGCACGGAGCAGATCGAGCGTGCGATTCGCCTGGCGGCGTTCCTGAAGTTCAACTACGTCGTCGTCGAGCCGTGGGGCATGTTCAAGAGCGAACGGCATCCCTGGTGGAGCTGGCCGGGGGCGAAGATGACGAAGCCGGAAGTGCGCCGTCTGGTCGCGCTCGGCAAGGATCTCGGCATCACGCTCATCCCGCAGATCGCCGCCTATGGACATGCCGGCGCGGCGCGCTCCTGCTCGTCGAAGCATTCCGTCCTTGACCTGCAGCCGGAGTACGAGCCGCTCTACGAGCCGGGGGGCTGGAACTGGTGCCTGACGAATCCCGAGACGCAGAAGGTGCTGCGCGAGCTGATCGTCGAGCTGCTGGAGACGTTCGGACACCCGCCGTACATCCACCTCGGCTGCGACGAGGCCCAGCCGCCGACGTGCCCCGACTGCCGGAAGCGTCCGTACGGCGAGCTCGTCTGCGAGCACATCACGGCGCTGGCGGCCTTTGCGAAGGCGCGCGACGCGCGGGCGATGATCTGGCATGACATGCTGCTCGACGGCGCGGACCCGCGTTGGAAGGGGTTCATCGCGAGCGGCTCGACGCTGACGGCAAAGTTGGCGGACACCCTGCCGCGCGACGTCATCGTCTGCGACTGGCAGTACTCCTACGGAAAAGAGAAGGAGAGCCGAACGGATTGGCCGACGATGAAGCACTTTCACGACAAGGGGTTTCCCGTCGTCGGGTGTCCGTGGCTCAACTTCAACGCGATGAAGCCGATGGCGGAATATATCGCAAAAATTGGCGGCTTCGGCTTTCTGGAGACGACGTGGACCAGTCTGCACGGCTGGGACTGGCCGAAGATCTACCGGTTTGCCTCGGCGGCGGCGTGGGGTTCAAAAACGCCCTCGCAGGGGCGCTACGGCACGACGCCGCAGAGCGATGTCATGTTCGATCGCGCGTTGCGTATGGTCGGCCATGACATGAAGGTGTCGGACTACCGTGACACGGGAACTGTCAACGAACAGATACCGCCGAATTGGTGGGGCAACTGAAAGGTTCATGCAAAACAAGGAGAGACAACAAATGAAGAAGACAACTGTTTTTCAGGCGATGGCCTTGGGCGTCGCCGTCTTGGGCGTGTCCGCCGCCATTGCGGACACGGCGACATGGACGGGTGGTGCAGGCGACAATGATTTCTGCAACCCTGAGAACTGGGAGACGAAGCAAGTCCCCGGCTCGGGCGATGTCGCCGTCTTCAACACGAGCGTGGAGCTGAAGAGTTCGCAGACGATGGGGTTCCCGGACTGTGGCACAGATGGGCTGGCCGTCTCGGTCGCTGCCGGGCAGACCGTTTATTTCAACCGCCGCATCATGGGCAGCGGGCCGTTCATCAAGCGAGGGCCGGGCGAACTTCAATTCCGTGCACGGAACTACGAACATACGGGAGGCCTGAAAGTCGAAGACGGCGTCTTTGTCCTGAACCTCGACGGTTCGGATGGCATCGGCGCAAGCTTGCAGGGCAAGTCGTCCGAAGTGTTCGGTCCGGGGGAGATCGTCGTCACGGGGACAGGTGTCTTTCGTGCGAACGCCTATAGCAACCAGACGGTCGTCGACAGTCCGATTCGCGTGACGAACCATACGGGCGAATCGGCCTTGCAATCGCGAAGCAGGGGGCTTGCGATTTGGAACGCAAAGATCCAGGCCGAGTGCGACTTTACGTTTCTGCTTTGGACAGGCGACCTGAAAGTCGGAGGCGAGCTGACGGGGCAGGGCCATACCGTGACTTTCGGGGCTGGGCCCTATGCGAGCTATGGTTGGGGTCAGAAGTTTGTATTCCCGATCAAGGTCGTTGACGCGAATGTTCACCTGAACTTCGGCGGCGGTGCAGACATCTACCTTCAGGGGGCTTCGCTGAACCCGAAGAGCCTCCTGACGGTCGGGCCCAAAAAATGCCGCGCTGTGATGGACGCATCCGCCGTCTGGGGCGGACGCATGTTCGTGGATGCGCAGTACAATGAGACATCGGCTGTCATCATGACGGCGGCGGGCAACGTCATCCCGACGACAATCGTCGAAGTTCGAGACGGCGGTGTTTTCCATAGCAGAACCAATGCGGGCTTCACCCTGCGGTCATTCACGCACAATGGCACGGTCGAGACTTCTGGAACGTGGGACAAGACGATTGCCGACTCGTCGATCACGGGTGACTCGACGCTGACGATTGACGATTCCTGCACGGTTTGGATCGGGGGCGCGGCGGGCGCGTGGTCTGAAAAGGACAACTGGGACTTCGGCGTGCCGCGAACGGGCGGAACGGCCGTCATTGCGGAGAACGTGACGTTTGAAAGCGAGACCGTGGACATTGGCGGAAACGGCTTGACGGTCGATTGTCGGGGCGATGTGGAGGGCTCGTTGATTTTGGCGGGCTCAGGCCGCTTCGTCAAGACAGGCGCGGGAAAATGGACGACGGGCGGCAAATATCAGCTGACGGGCGGCGTGCGCATTGCGGCGGGACAGGTCTACGAGACAATGAGCGGCACTGGATTCAACGGGATGACGGATGCGCTTGGCACGGGCACGATTGAGATCACGGGAAGCGGCTCTCTTCTGCTTTCCTGCTACGAATCGACGAACACGCAGGCGATTGTCGTGCGCGATCACGATGGAAGCGTCGCGCCCATTCAGGCGAGCGGGTCTCTCGTCAACCTCGGCACGATTACGGGAGACGCGGACTTCACGATTCGCGGCGATTGGGGGAAGCCGCGCTTCCTTGGAAAGATTGCGACGGCTCCGGGCAAGACGGTTACCTTTACCGTGCCGGACTGGAACAGCGATGGCTACAAGGATGACACCGAGTTCGCGGACGTGGACGCCAATTTGAAGATTGTCTCGAAGAACGGCAAGCCCATTCGCCTGACGGGCGCAACTGTGCGTCCGGCCAACGCGCTGACAGTCGCGAACGGCAAGATGCTCGTTCCCGTGAGTCAGCGCTGGGGAGACCTGACGTTGGCAAAGGGCTCGTCCGTCGAGGTGGATGCTTCGGTTGTCTTGCGCTGCGAAAGCCTGACGGTTGATCAGGAGGTCAAGGCATTCGGCAACTATCGCAGGGCCAAGTTGCCGGGTTACTTGTCGGGGTTGGGGCGAATTCTGGTCGGCAATCCCCTCGGCGTGCTCTTTTGCATCCGTTAGTCTACAGAAAGGTCTACACAAAAGATGAACATCAGGAAAATGAACAAGGGGCTCGACTTCCTGCGCGACAAGTACGGCGCGGCGAAGGGCGAGATCACGATTACGGACGGACACTGCTATGTCATATCCCCCGAGGGCAAAGCCCGAGCCGCGAAGCGGTCGCTAGAGGGGTGCGCGACGCCGCTCCTGCCGGGGCGCATGGAGCGCAAGATCGTCGAACTCAAGAAGATGACGGAGAACGGCACGCTCGAGGGCGTCTCGACGCTTCGCTTCGCGTCGTTCGCGCCGAAGGGCACGGACCTTGAGGCGATGCTCGCGAAGGAGCTTGACCTCGCGGCCTACCTCGGCGCGGCGGACGTCGTGCGCGTCATGGCCGTCGCGAACGGCCCGGCGATCAACGTCCTCGCCAAGCTCGCGAACGACGTGAACGTCTCCGTCGAGATCGGCGCGAACCTGCCGAAGGGCGAACTTGGCTATGACCGCCACGAGATCATCGCCAAGCGCGGCGTCGCGTGCGACCAGACGGTTGACACGCACACGCCCCATGCGTCGATCCGCTGCTGGGACGCGAAGGCCTACGTCGAGTACACCGACGTCGACACGGAGCTCTTCGGCCTCTCCTACGAGGAGGTCTGGAACGTCCGCGCCGCGTTTGCGCTCCTGCAGAAGCGGGCGGACGCGAAGGTCTGGAAGGCCGCGTGGGCCAAGGCGACGAAGGCCGCCCAGCTCGCGTTCGCGGCGGACAAGGCAAAGGCCGCGAAGACCATTGCCCTCAAGAAAGGCATCGACACCAACGTCTCCATCAAGGTCGCCGAGGTTCGCTGACGTCTCTCCATTTCTAAACTTCTACACGGCTAATCATCATGAAACCAGTCAAGATTGCCATGATGGGCATGACCCACGGCCATACCCGCAAGTACTACCAGACCCTCATCGACAACAAGAAGCTCGACTGGGTCGCCAGCTGCGCCCAGGACGAGGACGCGAAGAAGACCTATGAGCTCTACCAGACGGGCGTCCCGTGCTACCTCGACCCCGAGGAGATGTACAAGGCCCATCCCGACATCGAGGCCGTCGTCATCGCGTCCGCGAACGACCAGCACTTCGCGCAGATGAAGTGGTGCGCCGAGAAGGGCATCCACATCCTCTCGATGAAGATCCCGACCTTCGACCGGAAGGAATACGACGAGATGATCGCGATGTGCGACAAGGCGGGCGTCGTCTGCCAGGTCGAGCTGGAGATGCACTACAACGCCGTCGTCCGGCGCCTGAAGAAGCTCGTCAAGGACGGCGCGATCGGCAGGATCAAGGCCGTGCAGGCGACGAACATCACGCTCTCGCCGGTCTGGGCGTTCCCGTGGCAGGGCGACCCGCAGGCGAGCTTCGGCTCGGTCGTGCCGCTCAAGAAGGGCGACCCGCGCTTCCGCGGCGGCGCACTCTGCGACCATCCGCACATCTTCGACCTCGTCCGCCACCTGACGGGCTCGGACTTCGACTACATCTACGCCGAGGTCGCGCCGAACCTGCGCGACGGCCTCAAGGTCGAGGACATGCTGATGGCCGTCGGCAAGATGAAGGACGGCACGGCGTTCCTCTTCGACCCGTCGTGGTCGCGCCTGGAGGAGAGGATCAAGGTCCCGGGCCCGGGCTGGGAGCGCTTCCCGAAGCGCATGGAGGTGGACCTCACGATCACGGGCGAGAAGGGGATGCTCTCATGCGACTGCTTCGGCCCGAACGTCTACCACAACGGCGCGCCGAACGACCGCTACACGGTGCAGTACACGTACTTCGACGAGTGGATCGGCCTCATCGACGAGTTCGTCGCCTGCATCCGCGCGCGCAAGACGCCGCTCATCAACCTGAAGTGGCACCGCCAGACGATCGAGGCCATGCTCGGCTGCTACGAATCGATCCAGTCCGGCAAGATCGCGAAGGTGGGGTAAGGAGAAGCGCATGGGGCTTGCGTTTGCGTCACTCGTCCTGGACGGTCCTCAGGGCGTGGGAGACCGCCGTGCCTAAGAGACGCGGGAGGCGCGGAGGGGTCTGTCCCCGCGCTCGTCCCGCGTGTGTTGTCCGTCGCCAGCCCGCTTGCTTTTCCAATCGATAACTGAAGCCCCCTCCATTTTCCCTTCATTTCGTTCTCTCGCCACAGGGCGCGGCTCCGCCGCTGGCACAAAGGGGGCGCAGAGACAAGTCAAGCGGCGGACATCCCGCCGAAGCCACATTTCACCCAGGTGGTGAAGGCGTCGCCACGCTCCAACCCCTGCAAATAAGGGTTGAAGCCGCATTTGGGCGGCTTCAACTGCGACAGTTAGGTTTAGGTGAAGCGGACCTCGTTGTGAAATCGAGTAGATGTTCTTGTGAAAACGAATATTGGAGGGGCGGCGGACTTTTGCTATAATTCGCGTTGAAATCAATCCTGATCTCAGCAGGATCTAACACGAATTAAGGAGGCAAAATGAAAAGACCAGTGAAAACTCTGAAAATGTCGGCTCTTTGCGCACTTATTGGCGTGGGGGCTAAGGCAATCTGCTCAATTGCGCTTGCCGTAGGCGGAACGCTGAATGCGCTGGCCGTACCAGGCGTTTCCAATGTCGTTTTGCACCCACAGCAGCCAGGGTCTGCGCGTCTTGAAGTGTCCTATGACTTGGAAGATGAGCCTGGCATCATTACGTTTGACGTGCTGACCAATGGCGTGTCCATTGGCTTGGCGAATGTGTCCGCCGCGTCCGGGGACGTCAATCGCCTTGTGCTTCCGGGCGCGCGCAAGTTCATCTGGCGACCGGACAAGTCGTGGCCGGGGCATGTCATCGAGGACGGTTCCGTCCGCGTGGCGGTGACGGCGTGGGCGACAAATGCGCCGCCGAACGTCATGGTCGTCGATCTCAGCGGAAACGGCAATGTCTCGTTCTTTGAAGACACGGTCCAGTTGCCTGGCGGCGGTCTGACGAATCTTCGTTACCGCACGACTTCCATGGCATTTCGAAAGATTCCGGCGCGTGGCGTCAACTGGCGCATGGGGTCGCCGGAGACGGAATTGGGCCGAGGCGCGTCCGAGGCACTCCATTGGGCGGCCTTTTCAGAGGACTATTACATGGGGGTCTATCCGGTGACGCAAAAGCAGTTCGAGCTCGTGTGCAACGGAAGCGATCCGAGTTCCAACAAGGGAGACCTGAATCCTGTCGAGAAGGTGCTGTGGTCAGAAGTCATGGGTTCGGATTCTTGGCCGGTCGATGATGCGGTCGGCTCCGGTTCGTTCATGGGGCGACTGCGGGCAATGGCGCCGCTCAAGTTTATCCTGCCGACCGAGGCGCAATGGGAGTATGCCTGCCGTGCGGGTTGCGGCGCACCGCTCTATACGGGGAAGCCCCTGACGACGAACGACAAGAGATTCTGCCCCAATGCGGACGAGATCGGCTGGTTTGGCGATGAGAATAAGGGGTCAAACGGCAATACGACGACAACTCGGCCAGTCGGGCTGAAAGCCCCCAATGCATGGGGACTCCATGACATGGTCGGCAACGTGAACGAGTATTGCCTTGATTGGCATGGCGACTACGACCTGACCTCCGCCATGGACCCAAAGGGGGCGCCGTCGGGCAGTCGTCGCGTGGTTCGCGGCGGCGACTGGTGGTATCGCGCCAGCCATCTTCGCTCGGCCTATCGTCAAAGTCATCTGCCGACTTCCAGAGGTGACACAGTCGGCTTCCGCGTCGCCTGTCCGGCGGTCGTCTTGGGAGGGAACTGAAAATGTTTGCGAACGTTCTCCTGGCTGTCATCGCGCCGCTTGGATGGCGTGTCGGCGAAGTGGGCGGGCAACCGACGCTCCTCCATGGCGAAACGCCGGTTTCCCCGGTTTTCTTTTGGCAGGCGGTTCCCTCGGAGCCAGAGTTCTCCTATTTGGGTGCGCACGGCGTTCACCTGTACAGTCTGTTTTCCTCGGCGACGCACTACAGGAAACCCTACTGGAAAAGCCGTGACGAAATCGACATCTCGTACATGACGGACGAGATGGACCGCGTCTTGAGACTGGATCCGGACGCGTGCTTTCTGCCGCGGGTCTATGCCATCGCGCCCGAATGGTGGATCCGGGAAAACCCGGAAGAACGCCTTGTCTGCGGCGGAGAGGCTGGCGTCGTCAATCACGAATCCTTTGCTTCCGTGAAAGCGCGAAAGGAAGTCGGCGCGGCGTTCCGCGAGGTCGTTCGCCGACTCTTCGCGCGCTACGGGGATCGGCTTGTCGGCATCCATGTCGCGAACGGTCCGTGGGGCGAGTGGTTCACCTGGGACGCGGAAGTCGCCAGCCAGAAGTATCACGGCGAAAATCCGACGGCAAGCGACGTCTCGGAACCCATGCGAAAGGCGTTCGTCCGTTACCTTCGCAAGAAGTATGGAAATGACGTTGCGCGTCTGCGCACGGCGTTTGCCGATCCGCGCGCGACGTTCGAGACGGTCTGCATACCGACGAAGGCGGAGCGGCAGCGGCTGGACGTCGGCGTCTGGCGGGATCCGGCAAGTGGCCGCCGCGTCATGGACTATTTCGAGTGCCATCACGCCGTCACGGTCTCGATGATCAGCCATTACTGCAAGATCGTCAAGGAGGTGTCGGGCGGCAAGCTGGTGACGTCGGTCTTCTACGGCTACACGCCCGAGGAGTCTTGGGGCCTTGAGAGCGACCATCGCGCGACCGCACGCCTCTATCGAAGTGCGGATGTTGACATCCTGGCCTCTCCGCACACTTACAGCCGACGTCGCCCGGGCGGTGACGGGGCGTTTCGGCAGTACTTCTCGTCAGCGGCCCGCCATGGCAAGCTCTTTGTCGACGAGGCGGACGACCGTACGCATCTCGAGCTTCTCAAGGCGGGTCGGCGCGACGGGGCTTTCTCCAAGGACATGAACGATTCGCTCGGAGTCCTCTGGCGCGCGTTCGGCAATTCGGTGACGCGCGCCTGCGGCATGTGGTACATGGACGTCTGCACGGGCAACTTCAAGGATCGGCAAATCCTGAACGTGGTGGCGTCCGCTCGGCGTCAGCACGAGAAGGCCTTGACCTTACGGCGTTCCCGATGCAGCGAGGTCGCGGTCGTCTCAAATCCTGAAAGCGAGTTCTACTTCGGCTATCGGAACACGGTGACGAACAACATCTCGCTGGCCCTGAACAGCCGTCAGATGAGTGCCCTCCACCGGACGGGTGCGCCGTTTGACTGGTTTCTCGCCGACGACTTGAATGCCGTCGTGAAAGGGGGCTACAAGGTCATCGTCTTCCTGGACTGCCAGTACATGACGCCGTCTCATCTGCACCTGGCGCGGCAGCTTCAGGGCAAGGGGCGCACGCTTGTCTGGATGCACGCGCCGGGCTATGCGGCGCCTGACGGACTTTCGGTGCCGCGCATGGAAGCTCTTACGGGATTCCGCCTGGATCGTGCGGACGAGGGCAAGATCGAGGCCCGCGACTGTGAGACGGGCCAGGCTTTTGGCCTTGGATACCGGCAGCTGGACTTGTTCCTGCCGCAGACGAGGACTGCCGATCATGTCCTGGGCGTCGGGACAGAGGGCGCGTTGGACGGAATCCCCGTTGTCGTTGAGCGCAGCCAGGGCGATTGGAAGAGCGTGTTCGCCTCTGTGCCGGGCTTGTCCGATCGTGTCTTGCGCGGCATTTTCCGGCGCGCTGGGGTGCATGTCTATTCGGATGCCGGCGTGGTCGTCTCTGCCAATTCGGGCTGGCTGATGGTCCATGCGCCGGAATCGGGCGTCTTGCGCTTGGACCTGCCGCAGAAGTGCCGTTGCGTGAAGGATGTCGTCTCGGGGCGAGAGGCTGGACGGGACATTCGGTCGTTTGAGTGGAGGATCGCGCGGCACGAAACGGCTGTCTTCAGGCTTGAACGGTAAACAGGAAAGGAAAAGAGAATGAAGAATCTGCTTTTGTCGGTTTTTCCGCTGGTGGCCGCATCGGTTTGCGCGGGACTTGTCCCGCGTGCGGATGTTCCGCCGGCGAATAATGAGTTTTGGAACACGACTGCACGCATCGGAGAACCAGTCCGCGTCTCGGAGTCCGTCTCGGTGGAGGCGCTGTCTGCGCTTGACGCACGGTCTTCCGGTTTCGGCGCATCGTTGGCGATTTCCGGCCTTGACAGCCGACTCTGCACAACGGCGCTTTCGAACGGTGGCTGCATCCGTGAAGCTGCGCCGCTCTTGATTCTGATTCGATGAGACGACTTCCTTGGGAAGGAACATGATGTTGGGTTTTCGTCCGAGGGAGCATGTCGTTCAGGGAACGCTCGCCGTTCGTCCGACGCTGGACGCGGCCTCGGATGCGGCAACGGTGGCTGTTTCTTACTGCTTCCTCATTGGAACTGGAAGGACGGGGATCGCGTGCTCGTGTTCGTCTATACGTCCGGAGACGAGGCAGAGCTCTTTGTGAACGAGCGTTCCCTGGGGCGCCGCAAGAAAGCCCCGGACGTCGATACGCCGCTTGATCATTCGGATGCCGATCCGCGCGATCATGAATCCTTTAAGGATGTGGCGTCGCGGCATCTGTATTTTGGGAAAATGATGGTTGTTGTGAGACGAGTTGGCGCGGGCCCGATCCTTTTGCGGGGATGCCTGATGAATGAACAAGGACGCCCAGCCGGTGAAATCGCCTTGTGACTTGCGGATCTCGCGTGTGTTGTCGATCTGGCTTTAGGTGAAGCGGACCTCGTTGTGAAATCGAGTAGATGGGGTGCGATTTTAATTCGTTGAAGAATTGAGGCATCTCACGCCGCGCTCCTGAGCCGTGCGATGATGGCGCAGACGCATGCGGCGTTGTGGATGCGCCAGTGCATTCCGGCCTGCTTGCACCTTCTTGCGACGAGTATCCTCGCGGCGGCCTCGACGTGGCAGGACGATATGTAGTAGCCGTTCCTCCTGAGCCATCCGTAGCGCATGTTGTCGCGGCGCCTGTCGAGGTAGCCGAGCGCGTCGCTGGCGCTGGGGGCGCTTGTCGCGGGCGTCGCCTACGGCGGGTTCGCGCTGGCGGGGCTTGCGAACGTCGTCCTGCAGGTCGCCGTTCCCGTCTGGGTGGCCGAGCGGACGTCCGCCCGCCGCGTGGCGGGCGTCCTGACGGGCGGCCTGTTCGTCAAGACGCTGATGGCCGTCGCGTTCCCGTTCGCCGTGGCGGCGGCATCTGCCGTCGGCGGCTGGCCGCTGTCGCTCCTCCCGTTTGCCGCGCTGGCGCTGCTGGGCGTCTGCCGGATGCCGCGTCCGCCGCAACCCGTCGCCGGGGCCCGGCGGTCGTCGGAACGTCGTTCGCCGTGGCGTGTCGTGCGCGACCCGGTTGCCGTCGTGGCGGCGGCGGCGTTCGCCGTGGCGATCGTCGCGGATGTCCTGTTCAACCTGTCGATACCGGAACTGGTCGTGCGGCGGTTCGGGCGGGGAGACGCGACGGCGGCCGTCGCGTATGCCGTCCTGTTCGGCGTCAAGCTGCCGGTCACGCCGCTGGGGGCGTGGGCGAAGGCAGTCGGCGGACGTGCGCCGGAGGTCTCCGTGCTGGCGCTGGTCGCGCTTCTCGCGCCGCTCGCGGCTTTCGTCACTTTCAGCCGGAACAAGGCGTGACCAACGTCCTCCTCTTCTTCGTCTGGTCGAACAAGTACGTCTGCGCGAACCGCATCGCCGTGGCGCGGTGCCCTTGAGGCGCATTATCGCGAATTGACGTGACGGAGAGGCCTGTGGCGTCTGACGCGGAGGAAACGGAGGTTGGAAGACACGGAGAGCTGTCCACGGATTTCACGGATTTGCACGGATTGGAAAGCGACAGCAACCTCATCGACAGCTTCCCGACGAGCGCGATGGCGCGCGCGGTCGGCGGGCTGGCGTTTGCGGTCGTCGTTCTTGTCGGTGGACTTGCCGACGGTCTTTCCGTTCGGGAGATGGCGGGTGTCATGAAATCGGTTGTTGAAGCGCGCGTTAGCCGGAAGACGGTTGACGAGCGGATCCGTGAGATCGAGGCGAAGAGGCCGGGCCTCATCGCGGTGGCGCACGAGATGCGCCACTGAACACACT
>CAKUGW010000019.1 GCA_934654805.1 uncultured Kiritimatiellota bacterium | reverse complement strand
AACGGCATCGACCCGCGCCTCTTCGACGTCGCGAACGCGATAACGGACTTCGCGCGGCACGGCGACTGGCGCGCGCCGCTGGAGACGGCGGCCTCGGTCGTCTCGCGCTACTGGAAGGTGCGCGACGCCGTCGAGGGCGAGCGCGTCGTGCAGACGGCGCTCTGCGCGCTCCTCTACGTGGGGCACGGGCCGTACATTGTCCGCCACGAGCGGGAGTCGGCGGGCGGGTTCGTGGACATCGCCTTCGAGCCGCAGCTCGCGCGCTGGCCGGAGATCGGGCACGCGGCGCTCGTGGAGCTGAAGTACCTCAAGGCGTCGGACGACGCCTCGCCTGCCGCGCTTGCGAAGATCCGCGACGCGGCGGCGGCGCAGCTCGCGCGCTACGCGGCCGACCACGACCTCGCGCGGGCGTGGAACCTGCGGGAGCAGGGCGGAACGGTGACGCTCCACCGCGTCGTCCTCGTCTTCCGCGGCGGCGACGTCGCCCTCTGCGAGGAGATCTGACCCCAAGTTGTCAACAGTTTCCCGCCAATGGGGTCCTCATTGACGTTAGACCCCATTGACGTTAAGATAAGGAGGTGTGGGATATGCAAGAAAGGAAACTTTGGAAGGGGGGCTGGCCCCGTGCGCTGTACGCGCGCAGCGTCTCGAATCTCGTCTGGCGCGCCAACCGCGTGACGGGCGCGAGCGGCTTCGACGTCGACTTCTGCGAGAGCGTGAAGATTGAGCAATGAACCGAACAAGACAACGGTGAACATGAAACAAGTGAAAACGGAGAAGGGCATGAAAATGAGCATGATGACGAAATCGGGACTGCGGGCGGGGCTCGTGTGGGGCGTCGCCGCCGCGCTGGGGTGCGCGGCCGAAGCGGTCTGCGCGGCCCTGCCGCCGCTCGACCTGAACGGCAGCTGGGACTTCCGCTTCGCGGAGGGCCAGTCCATCGAGGCGGCGGCCGACCCCGGCTTCGCGGCGACGGACGCGATGTGCGTGCCGGGCTGCTACGACGCGATGCCGAAGTGGAAGATGAAGCGCGGCACGGGCCTCTACCGCCGCACGTTCACGCTCGCCGAGCCGGTGGCGAACGCCTGGCTCACGGTCGACGGCATCGGGCTGCGCGGCGACGCGTTTCCGGAAGCTCTACCCCGACAAGCCCATCATGGTCTCGGAGTCGGGCGTCGGCGCGTTCTACGGGGCGCACGACCCGTATGCGTCCAACGGCAGCGAGGAGTTCCAGGTCGAGTACCTGACGGACATCCTCGACGCGCTCTGGAACAACCCCGACTACGTGGGCTACTCGATCTGGCAGTTCGCCAACACGCAGACGCACCACCGCAACTGCGGGTCGAAGGCGGGGCGGATGCTGGGGATCTCGATCGCGGGCATCGTCGACGAGCAGCGGCGGCCCAAGAAGTCCTGCGAGACGGTGAAGCGCTACTTCTCGCAGAAGTGACTTGACAGGGCTCGGTCTGACAGCGGCTCTTCCTTGAACGCCTGTCAGATCCCGATGCCGTGCCTGGCCATGAACGCGAACGCCGGAGGCGTTGCCGGCGTCATCGCACCGATGGCGTTTGCAGCAAGGGCCTGGGTCAGGCGCGGAGGCGGTCGATTTGCTATAATACGCGAAAACAAGGCGGATTGACCGTTGAGGAAAGAGGACAGAATGAGAAGACTGATGCTCGCGTGCGCGGCGGCGCTGCTCGTCGCCGGGTGCGGCAAGGAGGGCGGCGCGCCGTTCGGCGGCGGCCACAGGGGCCCGAAGTTCCGCTTCGCGCCGATCACGCGCACGGATCTCGTGCGCACCGTCGAGGCGACGGGAACCGTCCAGCCGCGCAACACGCCGAGCGGCATCCCCGTCGGCGCGCAGGTGAACGGCAAGGTCATCAAGCTCTTCGTCGACTACAACTCGACCGTGACGAACGGACAGGTCGTCGCGCTCATCGACCCGCTCGTCTACGAGGCGACGTACCGCAACGCGGTCGGCCAGCTGCACGGCAACCGGGCGAAGGTGAAGCAGTGCGAGGCGGCGCTGACGCTCGCGGAGAGGACGCTCGTGCGCAAGCGGGCGCTTTTCGGGAAGGAGATGTGCTCGGAGGCCGACCTCGACGCGGCCATCGAGGCGCGCGACAGCGCGGCCGCGTCGCTCGACGGCGCCAAGGCGTCCGTCGAGCAGTCCGAGGCCTCCGTCTCGAAGGCGAAGGCCGACCTCGACTACTGCACGATCCGCTCGCCCGTGAATGGCGTCGTCCTCGCACGCAAGGTCGAGGAGGGCGAGACGGTCGTCTCGTCGATGAACGCCGTGCCCGTGCTGACGATCGCGGAGGACCTGAAGACGGTGTGGGTCGAGGCGACCGTGCCGGAGGCGGACGTCGGCAACATCAAGGTCGGGCAGTCCGTCACCTTCACGGCCGACGCCTACCGGCGCCGGTTCACGGGCAAGGTGCGGCAGATCCGCCTCGCCGCGACGACGACGAACAACGTCGTCACGTACCCGATCATCATCGAGGCGGAGAACCCGGACGAGATGCTGTTCCCCGGCATGACGGCGACCCTGTCCATCGAGACGGCGCGCGCCGAGGACGCGGTCGTCGTCTCGGCGGCGGCGTTCCGCTTCCGTCCGAAGGAGGAGGACCGCGCGCCGGGCGAGGTGCCGCGCGGCCGCAAGATCTGGCTTGTGGGCGCGGACGGCAAGCTGACGCCGCACCTCGTCACGGCGGGCGTCTCGGACGACTCCTTCACGGAGCTCGTGGGCGGCGAGGCGTTCGAGGGCAAGGAGGCGGTCGTCGGCTACCAGACGGCCTCGACGCTCGCCCATCCGACGGACGCGGCGAGCAACCCGTTCATGCCGAAGCGGCCGAAGTTCGGCACGGCGGGCACGGCGCCCGAGCCGAAGAGGAAGTGACGCCCTTTCATGTGACAGGCTACACGACTTATGGGAAACTATCAGAACACGCGACATCATCACAAGGGCCCGCGCGAACTCGTGACGGGCGGCGAGTGGATCTACGGGCGCAATCCCGTCGAGGAGGTGCTGGCCGCCGGGCGGCGCACCTGCTCGGAGATCATCCTGCCGCCGGCGACGCCGGACGAGGACGACCAGCTGCGGCGCATCCGCGACGAGGCGCACAGCCGCCGCCTCGTCGTCCGCACGATGGAGCGCGACCAGCTCGACCGGCTCACGCGCTTCGGGCACCACCAGGGCTGCGCGGTCAAGACGACGGGCTACCCCTACGTCGGCTTCGAGGAGATCGCCGCGACGGCGGCGGAAGACGAGAACGCGCTCGTCGTCGTCCTTGACCACCTGGAGGATCCGCAGAACGTCGGCTCGATCCTGCGCACGGCGTGCGCGGTCGGCGCGACGGGCGTCGTCATCCCGGAGGACCGCGCGTGCGGCATCACGCCGGCGGCGGTGCGCGCGTCGGCGGGCGGCGCCGAACACCTGAAGGTCGCGCACGTCGTCAACCTGCCGCGCGCGATGGCGGACCTCAAGGAGGCGGGCCTTTGGTTCACGGGGCTCGACTGGGGCAAGGACGCGCGGCCCTACACGAAGATCGACTTCAAGGGCCGCGTCGGGCTCGTCATCGGCGCGGAAGGCGCGGGCCTCTCGCGGCTCGTGCGCGAGACCTGCGACTTCATCGGCGAGCTGCCGATGCCGGGCGGCTTCGAGTCGCTGAACGCCGGCGTCGCCGCCGCCGTGGCGATGTACGAGATCCTGAGGCAGCGCGGATGAAAAGCCTGACGCTCAATCGCGAGTTCGCCGTGCGGCATCTCGGCGTCGCGCTCCTGATGCTCGGCCTGTCCGGCTGGTTCGGCTACGACGGGTTCGTGCGCTATCCGGCGACGCCCGCCGCCGAGCTCTACCGCGCCATCGAGGGCAGCGACGCGCCCGCCGGCTTCGACCTTGACGCCTTCAAGCGCCAGAAGACGCAGACGCAGCACGGCTTCGCGCTCCTCGCGCTGCTCGCCGCGCTCGTCATCGCCGGCCACGTCGGCCTGCTCGCGCGGTTCCGCTTCGCTTACGACGACGAGGGCTTCGTCTTCCGCGGCACGCGGCGGAAGTTCGCCGACGTGAAGGCCGTCGACTGGTCGCAGTGGGAGAAGAAGGGCATCGTGCGGGTGGACGGCCTCACGCTCGACGCCTGGCACCATGCGGGCGTGCGCGAGGTGGCCGAGCGTCTGAAGCGGGAAGGGGCGACGGCATGAGGCGGCTCTGCGTCTTCGTCGCGAGCGGCTTCGGCCTCGGGCTCGTCGCGCCGTTCGCGCCGGGCACGTTCGGGTCGCTCCCGGGCGTCGCGCTCGCCTACGCGGTTTCGGCGCTGCCGCTCGCGCTGCAGATCCCCGCGTGCCTCGGCTTCACGCTCCTCGCGATCCCGTTCTGCGACGTCGCGGAACAGGCGCTCGGCATCAAGGACGACGGGCGCATCACGGCGGACGAGTGGATGCTCTACCCGATCGCGCTCATCGGCATTCCGCTCGCGGCGCTGCCGTGGTGGTCGATGCTCGTCTTCTTCGGCGTCATCCGCGCGGTGGACATCCTGAAGCCGTGGCCGTGCCGGCGGCTCCAGTCCATTCCCGGCGGGCGCGGCATCGTCATCGACGACTTCGTCGCGAACCTCTATTCGCTGGCGATCAACTGGGCGATCTGCCTCGTTCTGTTCCCCCGCCCATAGTGGCAATTGCACGATCTTCAAAACGGCAGCCGGGGCTTGACCAGTCCTTTGCAGTTGCCTCTGACGTTGTCGGAACGGAAGTTATCAACAGTTTTCCGTCAATGGGGTCAGCAAGACCCCATTGACGGTCTGATTTCCACGGCTGATCCTGAAAAATCGAGATAATTGTGCGTTCGGGGCGGTGCCCGGGGCGGTGTCCGGGGCTGGTTTGCAATCCGGCGGATCGTTTGCTATAATCTGCCCAATTGCAACCATTAAGAGAAAAAGACTATGCAGAAATTGCCTTGTATGCTGTTTGCCGTGTCCTTGTCGGTGGGTGCGGTCGCCGCCGAATCGGTCGGCGCGCGCGTCGCCGCGCTGCCGCCGTCCGCATGGGACGAGTCCGTCTGGCTGTCGGCGCCCGACGCGCCGGTCGAGGACGGGAAGGTCGGCGAGGGCTCGCTCGCCGCGCCCGGCACGAGCTGGTTCGTGCGCGAGCTCGCGAACGCGGGCGAAGTCGTCTCCGCAACGTGGATGACGGCGGGCCTCGGCGTCTATGAGCTCTACGTGAACGGGCGTCGCGTCGGAACGGACTTCCTGAAGCCGGGCTATACGCACGTCGCGAAGACGAAGTACGCCTTCACCTACGACGTCACGGACGCCTTCCGCCGCGCGAAGGGCGAGACGAACGTCCTCGCGGCCGAGGTGTCCGCCGGCTGGTGGCGCGACAAGATCGTGACGCCGGCTGGCCACAAGGGCTTCTACGGGCGCAAGAGCGCGTTTCGCGGCGTCCTCGAAGTCAAGTTCGCGGACGGCGCGACGCGGCGCTACGGCACGACCGTGAAGGACTGGAAGGCCGGGATCGCCGGGCCGGTCACGCGGGCGGCGATCTTCGACGGCGAGCACTATGACGCGCGGCGGCGGCCGGGCTACGCCGCGTGGCAGGGCTTCGGCGCGCCGGAAGTCAATGACGAGTTCAAGGGCGAGATCCTGCCGACGGACGGCGCGGAGGTCCTGCTGCGGCGCGACAAGACGCTGAAGCCCGTCAGGGCTTACGCCTGGCAGGGCGTCACGGGCGCGTCGGACGCGGCGTTCGGCACGGTGAAGGTCGTGCGCGAGTTCGCCGTGGACGGGCCGTTCACGCTGAAGCCGGGCGAAACGCTCGTCGTCGATTTCGGGCAGAACGCGGCCGCCGTGCCGAGCTTCCGCTTCGCGGCGCCGGCCGGGACGGCGCTGACGGCGCTGCCGGCGGAGATGCTCAACGACAACGACGGCCTCAAGTCGCGCGGCAACGACGGCCCGGAGGGCAGCGTCTACCGCGTCAACCTGCGTGCGGGCTACGCGAACGGACGCCTTGTGAAGTACACCTTCGCGGGCGCGGGCGAGGAGGACTACCTGCCGCGCTTCACGTTCTTCGGCTACCGCTACGTTTCCGTGACGGCGACGGCCCCGGTCACGATCTCGCGCCTCGAGAGCGTGCCCGTGACGTCCATCCGCCGCGACCAGGAGCTTGGCTCGCTCGTGACGGGCGAGAAGGACGTGAACCGGCTCGTCTCGAACGTCTACTGGGGGCAGCTCTCGAACTACCTCTCCGTGCCGACGGACTGCCCGCAGCGCAACGAGCGCCTCGGCTGGACGGCCGACACGCAGGTCTTCTGCGAGGCGGCGAGCTTCAACGCGGACGTCTACGACTTCCTGCGCAAGTGGATGCGCGACGAGCGCGACAGCCAGGATTCGCGCGGCGGCTTCCCCGGCGTCGCGCCGTTCGGCCAGTACGGCAACGAGCCGATGCGCCTCGGCTGGGCCGACGCGGGCGTGATCGTGCCCTACCAGATGTTCAAGCAGTTCGGCGACCGCCGCATCGTGGACGAGAACTGGGCGGCGATGGCGAAGTTCGTCGCGCGCGTCAACGAGACGCGGTACGCCCACGAGGCCGTCGCCGCCGAGTGCGGCAACTACCAGTGGAACGACTGGCTCTCGCTCACGAAGCTCGAAAGCTGTCCCTACAAGCCCGAATACTCGGCGTTCGAGAGGGGGGCAGACGGCAAGTGGCGCCCGAAGGCGGACGCGCTGCGCTACTGGGACTACCTCGGTGGCTGCTACTGGGCGTGGGACGCGCAGATGATGGCCGAAATGGCGGCGGCGACCGGCCGCGCGGCGGAGGCCGAGACGTATCGCGCCATGGCGGCGACGGCGAAGGGCTACCTGCGGAAGAACTTCTTCGCGACGGGCGACGGGACGATCGACCCGCTCTTCAGGGGCATGCAGACGCCGGCCCTCTTCGCGCTCAAGCTCGGCCTCGTCGCGGGCGACGCGAAGGCGAAGACGCTGGCCGACCTCCAGGCGAGCATCGCCGCCGGCGGCGGGACGCTGCACACGGGCTTCCTCGGCACGTCGATCGTGATGGACACGCTGACCGAGAACGGGCTCGTCGGCCTCGCCTACGACCTGCTGCTGAACCACCAGTTCCCCGGCTGGCTCTATTCGGTCGACCAGGGCGCGACGACGATCTGGGAGCGCTGGAACAGCTACACGAAGAAGGACGGCTTCGGCCCCGTCGGCATGAACAGCTTCAACCACTACGCCTACGGCGCGGTGCTCGCGTGGATCTACAAGACGGCGGCCGGCATCGCCGCCGACCCGAAGGCGCCGGGCTTCCGCAGGATCGTCATGGCGCCGAAGCCGGATCGCCGCCTCGGCTTCGTCAAGGCCGAATACCGGTCGGCGGCGGGCCTCGTCAAGAGCGCCTGGCGCTTCGAGGGCGCGGACTGGATCTGGGCGTTCACGGTTCCCGAAGGCGCGACGGCCGACGTGACGCTGCCCGGCGAAACGGCGGCGACGCGCTATGGCGCAGGCGACCACACGGTGCGGCGCGCCCTTGACCTGCGCGCGGCAAAATAATATAATCGCACGTAATTCAAGGATAGGAGTGCCACGAATGGAAGACCTGCAGGGACTGCTGGAGAAAATCAACCGCGACGGCGTCGAGAAGGCGAACGCCGAGGCCGCGCGCATCGTCGGCGACGCCCAGGCGAAGGCCGCGGCGATCGTGAAGGAGGCCGAGGCCGCCGCCGCGCGGGCGAAGGCGTCCGCCGAGAAGGCCGCCGCCGACTACCGGGCGCGCGCGGCGGAGACGGTGAAGCAGGCCGCGCGCGACGTTGTGCTCGGCGTGAGGGAGGCCGTGACGGCGCTCCTGGAGAGGCTGCTCGCGAAGGACGTCGAGGCCGCGCTGGCGGACGGGAAGACGGCGACGGATCTCGTCGCCGCCGCGATCCGCGACCTGACGGGGCCCGGCGAGATCGTCGCGGGCGCGAAGCTCGCTGCCGCGCTCAAGGCGCAGGCCGCCGCGCTGAAGGACTTCACGCTCGTCACGGACGAGGCTCTCGGCACGGGCTTCTCCGTGCGGCTGGACGGCGGTCGCGTCGAGCACGCCTTCACGGGCGAGGTGATCGCCGCCGAACTCGCCAAGCGCCTGCGGCCCGACCTGGCCGCGCTTCTCCGATGAGCGTCGACTACATCGTCGCGAGCCTTCCGGCGCTGCGGTTCGGCGAGCCGCCCGCGATCACGTGGGAGCGGTTCGCGTCGCTTGCCGACGTCGCGGTCCCGTCCGCGTGGACGGACCTCGAGACGCAGCTCCGGAACGCGCTCGTCGAGGCGCGCGGCGGCGACGAGAGGTTCCGCCACGCGGCGGACGGGTGCTCGCTCTACTGGAAGGGCCGCGTCCTCGCGTGCTTCCAGGAGAGGGACGTGCTGAAGCGCGACGAGCTGCTGGACCGCGTCTGGTGGGACGCCGCCGGGGAGCTGACGCCGCCGGCGAGCCCGCTTGGGCCGGGCGCGCTCGCGACGTATGCGATCCGCCTCCGGATCGCGCTGCGGCGGGCGAAGATCTCGGCCGACGCCGGCAATGCCGCGTTTGACCGGCTGACTGCCGAGACGCGAATCGAGGGGACCAGATGAGCGATTGTGACATGAGGGACTTGAGAGGCGTGAGAGACGTGAGGTTCTTGTCCCTCGCGCCGCTCGTGTCCCTCAAGTCAAGGTGACGAATTTAACTTACAGGTAACTCCTTATGACGACAGGCAAGATCACGGGTGTCAACGGAAACATGATCACCGTCCGCTTCGACGGCGCGGTGGCGCAGAACGAGGTCGGCTACGCGAAGCTGGGCGACAAGCGCCTGATGGCCGAGATCGTGCGCGTGCGCGGCGAACGCTGCGACCTGCAGGTCTTCGAGTCCACGACGGATCTCGAGGTCGGCACGGACGTCGAGTTCACGGGCGAGCTGCTCGCGGCGGAACTGGGGCCGGGCCTGCTCGCGCAGGTCTACGACGGCCTGCAGAACCCGCTCGCCGACCTCGCGGAGGAAGCCGGCAAGATCTCGAAGGACGCGGCGTTCTTCCTCCAGCGCGGGCTTTACCTGCCGAGCCTGCCGCGCGACAGGAAGTGGGACTTCCATCCGCTCGCGAAGCCCGGCGCCCGCGTGCGCGCGGGCGACTGCCTCGGCTGGGTCACGGAGGGCATCTTCGACAACAGGACGATGCCGGGCCACAAGATCATGGTGCCGTTCGCGTTTCGCGGCGCCTACGCCGTGAAGGCGGTCGCCCCCGCCGGCGACTACACGGTCACGGAGACGGTCGCGACGCTGACGGACGCGGACGGCAAGGACGTGCCCGTCACGATGCTCCAGCGCTGGCCGGTGAAGGTGCCGATCCGGTGCTTCGCCGAGCGCCTCGCCCCGGAGGAGACGCTGGAGACGACGGTGCGCACGATCGACACGTTCTTCCCCGTCGCCGTCGGCGGCACGTACTGCATCCCGGGGCCGTTCGGCGCGGGCAAGACGGTCCTGCAGCAGACGACGGCGCGCTACGCGAAGGTCGACGTCGTGATCTCCGCCGCGTGCGGCGAGCGCGCGGGCGAGGTCGTCGAGACGCTGAAGGAGTTCCCGGAGATCGTCGACCCAAAGACGGGCCAGTCGCTCATGAAGCGCACGGTCATCATCTGCAACACGTCGTCGATGCCGGTCGCGTCGCGCGAGGCGTCCGTCTACACGGCCGTCACGCTCGCGGAGTACTTCCGCCAGATGGGGCTCAACGTGCTTGTCCTCGCGGACTCGACCTCGCGCTGGGCGCAGGCGATGCGCGAGCTCTCGGGCCGGCTGGAGGAGATCCCGGGCGAGGAGGCGTTCCCGGCCTACCTGGAGTCGCGGATCGCGGCGTTCTACGAGCGCGCGGGCCGCGTGCGCCTCCGGAACGGCGAGACGGGTTCGGTCACGATCGGCGGCACGGTCTCGCCGGCGGGCGGCAACTTCGACGAGCCGGTGACGCAGGCGACGCTGAAGGTTGTCGGCGGCTTCCACGGCCTCTCGCGTGCGCGGTCGGACGCGCGGCGCTACCCGGCGATCGACCCGCTCGACTCGTGGAGCCACTACAACTCGGTCATCGAGCAGGACCGCGTCGAGCGGGCGCGCGCGATCCTGCGCAAGGGCAACGAGGTCGGCCAGATGATGAAGGTCGTCGGCGAGGAGGGCACGTCGCTCGAGGACTTCACGACGTACCTGAAGGCCGAGTTCCTCGACGCGGTGTACCTGCAGCAGAACGCCTTCAGCGAGGCGGACGCGACGACGCCCGTCGCGCGCCAGCGCATCATGTTCGACGTCGTGGAGAAGGCGCTGCTCGCGCCCTGCTCCTTCGCGGAGAAGGACAAGGCGCGCGCGTTCTTCATGGACCTGCAGCAGACGTTCATCGACTGGAACGACAAGGCGATGGAGTCGCCCGAGTTCGAGACGCTGAAGGCCGCGCTGGTCGAGAAGATCGAAAAGGCGTAATCCGGTGGGCCTGTCGGGAAAGGCGTCCGTGCGCGCGTTCGTCGTCGCCCTGGAGTCCGAGGCGGCGGCGGTGCGTCCGCACCTGAGGCCCTCTGACCGCCTGTTCGTCTGCGGCGTCGGCAAGGTGAACGCGGCGGCCGCGACGCAGCGGGCGATTGACGCGGGGGCGACCGAGATCTGGAACGTCGGCATCGCGGGCGGACTTGATCCGTCAATGCGCGTCGGCGCGAGCTACGCCATCGGCCGGGCCGTCGAGTACGACTTCGATCTCGTGCAGGTCAACGGCACGCGCATCGGCGTCCACAACGAGCGCACGACGCCGTACTTCGCCTGCGCGGCGGACTTTGCGGCGGACTTGCCGCGCGCGACGCTGGCGACGGGCGACCGCTTCAACGACAGCGCGGCGGACGTCGTGACGCTCGCCGACCTCGAGGCGACGGTGCGCGACATGGAGGGCGCGGCGATTGCGCACGTCTGCGAGACGAACGGCGTTCCCTGCCGGATGGTCAAGTGCCTGAGCGACGTCCACGGCAAGGGCTCGATGACGGGACAGTACAGGGACAACCTCGCGAAGGCCCTCGTGGCGCTGTCCGCGACGCTGAAGGGGATTCTCGGCTGATGGTTGACCGCCGCGCGTATCTTCTCGACGTGACGGACCGCCGGCCGAACGACGCGCTCGTGCAGGAGCTCGTCGACGTGCTGGCGCGCTACTCCTACAACGAGCTCTACTGGTACGGCGGTGCGCCCGGGACGCCGTCGCCGCGCCTCCGCGCCTACTGCGAGATGCAGGGGCTCGCCTGCCGCGCGCTCGACGCGGCCGGCTACGAGAGGCTGCTGCTCGACCCGAAGAACGTGATCGTGCCGACCTTCGCGGCGAAGTCGCTCTGTGGCCGCATCGAGGAGATGCGCCTCGCGATGGAGAAGGGGGAAGTCGCCGTGCGCGCGCGGCAGGCGACGCGCTTTCTCGTGACGGACTTTTCGGACGGCTACATGTGGCATCCGCTCTGCGTCTCGCTGCCGGCGGTCATCCTCGCGGGCAACCTCATGACGACCGGCGCGTCCGCCGCGAAGATGGATCTCGAAAAGGAGCTCTGCTCGGTCATGAACCTGCCGGTCGCGGGGCTGCTCCAGAAGCTCGGCACGCTCTACCTGCGCGGCGGCGCGCGGCGGGCGGACGCCTCCGAGTTCTTCAACATCCTCGCCGGCGACTGCGGCTATTCGCGGCATCCGGGCCTTACGCAGGCGGTTCTGGACGAGGTGTCCGGCATCTGCCACGGCGTGCGGCTTGCGCTGGCGCGCTGGACGGAGCGGAGCGACTGGGCGAAGGAGGTCTCGTATGCGGCGAACCTTCTCGACTGCGCCTGCCACCGCCGCAACGAGGCGATGCTCCGGGCGCTCCGCGACGAGCATGGCCGCCTCTGGCGCTTGCGCTGCGCGCCGGAGGGGCGCGTCGAGTCGCTCGCGAAGCTGCCGCGCTTTTAGGAGTCAATGCCATGACAGGTCAGATGAAGTGCAAAGGTCTTTCCCTTCTGAGCGGCGGGCTGGACAGCCAGCTTGCGGTTCGCGTGCTCCAGCGTGCCGGCGCGGCGGTCGAGGCCGTCACGTTCGAGACGCCGTTCTTCTCGTCCGCCAAGGCCGTCGCGGCGGCGAAGGCCCTCGGCGTGAAGATCCACGTCATCGACTTCCTTGCGGACGAGATCTCGCTCCTGGAGAATCCGCCGCACGGCTTCGGCGGGGCGATGAACCCCTGCATCGACTGCCATGCGCTCATGATCCGCCGCGCGGGCGAGCTGATGGCGAGGCTCGGCTACGACTTCGTCGCGACGGGCGAGGTGCGCGGGCAGCGGCCGATGAGCCAGAACGCGCAGTCGCTCCTCACCGTCGAGAAGTCGTCTGGCCTGAAGGGGCGTCTCGTGCGGCCGCTTTCCGCGAAGCTGCTGGAGCCGACGATTCCCGAACTGGAGGGCAGGCTCGACCGCGAGCGGCTGCTGGACATCTCGGGGCGCGCCCGCGACCGGCAGATCGCGCTCGCGGCGGAATTCGGCATCACCGACTACCCGTCGCCCGCCGGCGGCTGCAAGCTGACGGAGGCGGCGTTCGGGCGCAAGCTGCGCGACCTCATGGAACACGAGGGGCTGCGGGACCGCGCGCTCGTCGAACTGCTGCTCGTCGGGCGGCGCTTCCGCCTGCCGGACGGCTCCGGCGTGATTCTCGGCCGCGACGCGGGCGAGAACGCGCGCCTCGCGAAAGAAAAGGGCACGGTCGTTGCCTTCGACGGCGTGCCGGGACCGACGGCGCTTGTGCCCGACCTGAAGTCGGCGGCAGACCTCGACCTCGCGCGCGGCATCGTCCGCGCCTGGTCGCGCGGCACGACAGACGCCGACCGCGCGCCGTTCAAGACCTACCAGATCACGTGATGACATGAAAATCGGCATTTACGGCGGAAGCTTCAACCCGGTTCACTACGGGCACGTCAACGTCGCGCGGACGGCTGTCGCCGACCTTGCGCTCGACCGCCTGATCGTCGTGCCGGCGCACGTGAGCCCGTTCAAGGTCGGTGCGGCGGACGGTGCGTACGATCCGCCGTGGGATCGGCTCGCGGGCGTGCGCGCGGCGTTCGCGGCAGTCGAGAAGGCGGTCGTCGACGAGCGCGAGATCCGGCGCGGCGGCATTTCCTACGCGATCGACACGGTGCGCGAGATCGCGGCGGAGAACCCGGGCGCGGAACTCTTCTTCGTCATTGGCGAAGATTCCGTCGGGGGCCTGCCGCGCTGGAAGGACATTGACGCGCTCCGGCGGCTCGTGACCTTCAAGGCGTATCCGCGCACGAAGGAGTCGTCAACGGAGATCCGCGAACTCTTCGCGCAGAACAGGGTTGCGCTCAATCCCGATGCGCGGCTCGTGGAGACGGTGCGCGCGGGGCTTGTGCGCAAGAACGGGTTCTGCCCGTGCCGACTGCCGAAGCTGCCCGAATTCTTCTGCCCGTGCGACGAGTTCAAGGGCCAGCTGCGCGATCCGGCCTACCGCGGCCTCTGCCACTGCCGGCTTTACCTGAAGCCCTGAGTCGCGCGGCCGGTCCCGGTCGTGCGAACCGTCATGCGAATATGCTATAATTCACGCCCATGAAAATCGGATTCTTCGGTGCGGGCAAGATGGCCCAGGGCATTCTCGCGGCGATGGGCGATCGGTCGTCCGTCATCCTCTCCTCGGCAGACGACAACCGCAACGTCGAGATCGCCGAGACGTGCGAGCTCATCTTCCTCGCGGTGCGTCCGCAGGACGTGGACGCCGTCGCGGCGGAGGTGAAGCCGCTCCTGACGGCGCGGCAGACGGTCGTCTCGATCGTCGCGGGCAAGACGCTGAAGCGGCTGCGGCAGGCGCTGGGCGCGAAGGTGAACCTCATCCGCGTCATGCCGAACCTCGCGCTCCGGGCGGGCGCGGGCATGTGCGCGATCTGCCCGGGGCCGCGCGCGCCGAAGGCGCACCTTGCCGAGGTCGAGCGGATTCTCGGCGGCGCGGGCGAGACGGTCGTCCTGAAGGAGAGGGACTTCGACGCGGTGACGGCGCTCTCCGGGTCGGGCCCTGCCTACTTTGCCTACATGGAGGAGGCGATGGTCGAGGGCGGCGTGGCGCTCGGCCTGAAGCCGTCCGTCGCGCGGCTTCTCGCGGAGCAGACGATGTACGGGACGGCCAAGTTCCTGCGCGAGTCGCAGATGCCGCTCCGGGCGTTCATCGACGGCGTCTGCACGAAGGGCGGCACGACGGCGGCGGGCATGAAGTTCCTCTCGGCGCCGTCGTTCAGGAAGACCGTCGCGAAGACGCTCGCGGCGGCCGCGCAGCGTTCGCGCGAGCTGGCCTGAACCGTCGGCACGGCTGCTTTGCGCCGGTCGGGTTGCTGGACGGGACGAAAAATAGTATAATACGGAAACTTTTAGTCCAAATAGGGCATACGCATGGCGAAAGAAGAAGATCAGGCGATTGAAGTCACGGGGACCGTCACCAAGGTTCTCCCGGCGACGATGTACAAGGTTCAGCTCGAGAACGGGCACGAGGTTCTCGCGCACATCTCCGGCAAGATGAGGAAGTTCTTCATCAAGATCGCGATCGGCGACAAGGTCACGGTCGAGATCTCGCCGTATGACCTCGGCAAGGGCCGCATCACCTATCGCCACAAGGTCTAACGCACATTTCCACCATTCCACATTTCCACCATTCCACCTAAACAAGGAGACAAAACATGTCAGGTCACAGCCACTGGGCGACAATCAAGCGCGCGAAAGGCGCGGCGGACGCGAAGAAGGGCAAAATCTTCTCGAAACTCGGCAAGGAAATCACGATCGTCGTGAAGGCGAAGGGCGGCAACCCCGACAACAACCCGACGCTCCGCACGCTCATCGCGAAGGCGAAGGCGGCGCAGATGCCGAACGACAACATCGACCGCGCGATCAAGAAGGGCACCGGCGAGCTTGAGTCCGCCGAAATGGTCGACGCCCAGTACGAGGGCATCAAGAACGGCACGGCGATCGTCGTGCGCGTCCTCACCGACAACAAGAACCGCGCGGCGGCGGAAGTCTCGAACGTCTTCAAGAAGAACGGCATCGAGCTCGCGAAGCCGGGCAGCGCGTCGCGCCTTTTCGACAAGCTCGGCCAGATCATGATTCCGGCGGCGGACGGCCTGACGGAAGACAAGGTGATGGAAGTCGCGCTGGAGGCCGGCGCCGAGGACGTCATCGCCGAGGACGGCGGCTTCACGGTCAAGTGCCAGCCGAACGACTTCATCGCGGTCTGCGACGCCATCAAGGCGGCCGGCATCGCGATCGACGAGGAGAACTCGAACGTCGGGCTTGTCCCGAACATGACGAACCCCGTCGCCGACGTCGCGGTCGCGAAGGCGATCAACAAGTTCGTCGAGATGCTGGAAGACCTCGAGGACACGCAGGACGTCTACCACAACATGGAGACGACCGACGAGGTCGACGCGGCGCTCGAAGCCGAGGGCTGATCCGTTGCGCGAGCGGTGAAAGGCCGGCGCGGTTCCTTGGGGCCGTGCCGGCCTTGCGCTTGCGGGGGCACGGCGGACTTTGCTATACTACCCGGAACCTGACGGCCATCAATCACGACAACAAGGAAAGACATGAAACGACTGATTCTCACGTTGGCTGCGCTCGTTGCGGCGCAGGTTTTCGCGGGGCCGCTCGACGCGGCCTGGATCAAGGGCACGACGGACAAGACGCCGATCGACTACAGGGCCGGCGAGACGATGACGTTCACGCTGACGCCGCAGGACGTCGGCGAGCTCGCGGCGGGCGAGTGGTTCCTCGACTGGAAGCGGACGGGCGACGACGGCGTGATCGACCAGGGCAAGGCGCCCTTTGACGGGAAGACGCCGTTCACCTACGCGACGAAGATCGACAGCCCCGGCTTCGTGCGCCTCTACGCGGCGGTCGTGGACAAGGCCGGCAGGCGCTACCGCAAGCAGTTCACGGGCGACCCGAACACGCCGGAGGGCAAGAAGGCGATGAACGCCTTCGAACACGCGAAGAAGGAGGTCTTCTTCGACGGCGGCGCGGGCGCGGACATCGCGGCCCTCGCGACGCATCCGGAGCCGAAGGACTTCGACGCCTTCTGGGAGGGGCAGTACAGGCGCCTCGACCGCGTGCCGCTCAAGGCCGAGCGCATCGCGATCCCCTGCGGGAACAAGAAGGCGAAGCTCTACGCGATCGAGATCCGCTGCGCGGGGCTGCGCCCCGTCACGGGCTATCTCTCGGTCCCGACGGCCGTCGCCGAGGGGAAGACGTTCCCCGCGCGGCTGGAGACGCATGGCTACAGCGGCGACCGCTGCACGCACGCCGCGCCGGGCTGGGCGCGCGACCACGAGATCGTCCTCAACATCAACGCGCACGGGCTGAAGCTCCCGGCGTTCGGCGCGACGGACGCGGACACGAAGGCCCTGCGGTGGGAGATCCGCTCGCATGGCCAGTCCTACGCCTTCGACCCCAGGCAGAACGAGGATCCCGAAGTCGCCTACTTCAACGGCATGGTGCTGCGCGTGAAGCGCGCGCTCCAGTACCTGAAGACGGTCGAGGGGTGGAACGGGCGGGACCTCGTCGCGTCCGGCGGCAGCCAGGGCGGCCTCCAGACGATCTGGGCGGCCGGCTGCGGCGAGGGCGTGACGCGCGCGGAGAGCGGCATCACCTGGTGCTGCGACATGTACACGTCGGGCAAGCTCCGCAAGGACAGGGCGCGCGGGCTTTCGAGCGACGGCTGGTACATCCCGTGGACGGAGGCGATGGGCTACTACGACGCGGCGAACTTCGCGAAGCGCATCCCGGCGAGCTGCTTCACCTTCATCACGCGCGCGGGGCTTGGCGACTACTGCTGCCCGCCGATGGGCCTCGCCAAGCTCTGGAACAACATCCCCGGCAACAAGAAGGTCGTCTGGGTGCAGGGCTCGGAGCACGGCTACGTGCCGCCGGCCTACGAGGGGCGCGACATCGTGCGCGAGGCGAAGTAAGTGAAGGCGCTCGTCCTCGGCAAGGGCAAGAGCGGCACGGCGGCGGCGGCGGAGCTTCGCCGCCGCGGCTATGCCGTCGATTTTGCCGAGGGCTACGATCTCGTCGTCGCGAGTCCGGGCGTGCCCGTCAAGAGCGAGCTGCAGCTCGGCTGCGAGGAGCTGAAGCGGCGCGGCTGGAAGCTCCTCGCCGTGACCGGCTCGAAGGGCAAGTCGAGCGTCGTCAAGCTCGTCGCGGACGCGATCTGCCTTGCGGGCGGGCGCGCTGTGCCCTGCGGCAACTACGGGCGGCCCGTCTGTGACCTCCTCGGCGAGGCGCCGGGCTGGGCCGTCGTCGAGGTCTCGTCCTTCCAGCTGGAGACGACGGCGCTCGCGCCGGACACGTTCGCGGCGGCGGCCGTCCTCAACCTGCAGGAAGACCACCTCGACCGCCACGGCTCGGTCGAAGTCTACCACGGCCTCAAGCGGAAGCTGCTGGGGTTCGCGTGCCAGCGCGTCGAGCCGGTGGCGGGCGCCTCCTGCGGCCTGCACGCGCGGTGTCGTCAGGAACTGCTGGCGGGATCGTATTTCGACAACGAGATCCTGCGGGCGAACGGCGTCGCGGCGATCGGGCTGATGCGCGCCGCCGGGCTGGACGACGCGCAGGTCCGCCGCGCGTTCCGGTCGTTCGAGCCGCTGCCGCACCGCTTCCAGACGGTCGCGGAAATCGCGGGCGTGACCTACGTCGACGACTCGAAGGCGACGTCCGTCGCCGCGCTTGCCGCGGGCGTGAAGATGTGCGCGGGGCGCGTCCGCCTGATCGCGGGCGGCCTGCCCAAGGGCGACGATCCGAAAATCGCCCTGCCCACCTTGACAGAGCGGGCCAAAAAAGTGTATCTTATCGGCCATTGCGCAGAGGCCTTCTCGAAAGCCTGGGCTGCGTCCGTGGAGTGCGAGATCTGCGGCACGCTGGAGCGGGCGGTCGGGCGGGCGATGCGCGAGGCGGAGAAGGGCGAGACGGTTCTGCTGTCCCCCGGAACCGCGAGTTTTGACCAGTTTAAAAGTTTCGGGGAGCGCGGGGAGGTCTTCGCGCGACTCGTCCAAAAAGGAAAGACAGAAGAATGAAGAAGCTCGGAATGGTGCTCGGTGCGGCTGCCGTCGCGGTCGTCGCCGGTTGTAAGGATCCTGATTTCAAGCGTGCGCACACGCCGGTGCAGAACGAGGTGAAAGACGTCGCGCCGGTCGAGACGCCGCCGCCGCCGTCGTCGGCGGTCAAGGTCGTCGAGGCGCCGCGCTGCGCGTGCCCGCCCGGGACGCGGCACACGAGCCCCTGCGCGTGTGGGGCGGCGGATTGTCCGTGCATCGTGACGCCGAAGCCCGTGCCGGTGAAGCCGGTCGAGCCGGAGTACACGGTCTACGTCGTGCAGAACGGCGACTACCTCGCGAAGATCTCGAAGAAGTACAACGTCACGATCCAGTCGATCAAGCAGCTGAACGGCCTCAAGTCCGACCTGATCCGCGTCGGCCAGAGGCTGAAGCTCCCGGGCCGCATCGACGTCGGCGAGCAGAAGGCGCCGGTCGTCCGCAAGGCGTCGGCGGCGAAGCCCGCGAAGACGGCGGACGCCGCCTACACGGGGCCGACGAAGGAGTATGTCGTCAAGAGCGGCGACACGCTGGGCGCGATCGCCTACGGCAACGGCATCAACATCCGCCAGCTCAAGGCGATGAACGGCCTGACGGGCGACACGCTGAAGGTCGGGCAGAAGCTGAAGATCCCGGCGGAGAAGGTCGCGAAGGCGACGCCCGCGAAGGCGGCGGCGTCGAAGCCCGCGAAGGCGGCCGAGCCGAAGAAGGCCGTGGCGGCGGCTCCGGCGGAGGCCTCGGCGGCGGCTGAACCGGCGGCGGCCGAGACGCCGGCCCCGACGGCTGAGGCGGCGGCTCCGGCGGAGGCCCCGGCGGCCGAACCGGCGGCGGCCGCGCCCGCGACGTTCGCCTACACGGTGCAGGAGGGCGAGGACATCACGGCGATCGTCGTCAAGTTCGGCGTGAGCGCGTCCGAGATCCGCGAGCTCAACAACCTCGGCGAGAGCGACACGCTCAAGGTCGGGCAGACGATCAAGCTCCCGGCCGAAGCGCAGCAGTAACCGTTCGTGCGCAAGTCGGCGCTTTTCTGGTTGGGCCTGGTTGTCACGTGTCTCGTGGCGCTGGGCCTTGTCGTTTTGTCGAGCGCGAGCGCGGCGAACGCGATGCGTCTCCATCACGGGGACGCCTACTTCTTCATCAAGCGCCAGTTCGCCTATCTCGTCGCGGGCCTCGTGCTGGCCGCGGGCGTCGCGCTCTTCGACTACCGGCGCTGGCGCGACCACATCTCGCTCGCCTGGCTCTTCTACGTCGCGGTGCTTGTGCTGCTCGTCGCCGTGTTCGGCTTCAAGGCGATCAACGGCTCGCACCGCTGGATCTCCGTCGGGCCGCTCCGCCTGCAGCCGAGCGAGTTCGCGAAGCTTTCGGTCGTCATCCTCCTCGCGGCGTGGCTGGACAGGCTCGGCTGGAAGGTCGAGCTCTTCTGGAAGGGGGCGTTCTGGCCGGTCGTCTTCATCGGCGGACTGGCCCTGCCGATCCTGCTGGAGCCGGACTTCGGCTCGGTCATGGTCGTCGGGTTCGCGGGGCTGCTCATGATGTTCGTCGCCGGCACGCGGTTGCGCTACCTCTTCCCCATCGGCCTGATGGGCATGGGCGTCGTCGCCTTCAAGGTCGCGACAAACGCGAACCGCATGGCGCGGCTCGCGGCGTTCTTCGGCGGCTCGTCGGACGCGGCCGGCGCGCCGGCGATGGACGCGGCGGCCAAGCGCGCGGCGTACCAGGCGAACCAGGCCCTCGCGGCGATCGGCAACAGCCAGGTCTGGGGCGCGGGGCTCGGCGAGTCGATGCAGAAGTACCTCTACCTGCCCGAGGCGCATACGGACTTCGTCTTCGCCGTCGGGGCGGAGGAGCTGGGCGTCGTCTTCTCCGTGGCGGTCGTGCTGCTTTTCTGCGCGTTCTTCGCGCTGTCGGTCTACATCGCCCGCAAGGCGTCCGACCGGTTCGGGCGCTTCCTCGTCGTCGGCATGGCGTTCATCGTCTTCTTCCAGGCGATGTTCAACCTCGGCGTCGTCTGCAAGGCGCTGCCGACGAAGGGCATGGCCCTGCCGTTCTTCAGCTACGGCGGCACGAACCTCCTGAGCGCGTTCTTCGCGGTCGGGACGATCCTCTCGGTCGGCATCCACTCCTACCGCGACAAGAAGCGCGCGTTCGTCAGCAAGGTCGTCATGCGATAGAAAGTCGCTCCTGCGCGGACGGGAACGAAAGGTCATGGACGCGGGGAGCGGCTCTTTGGACGGGCTTCGGGCTGATATGCTATAATGTCCGCCATGAAACGCATTGTCCTGTTCCTGGTTACCAACCTCGCCGTGATGCTCGCGCTGGGCATCGTGGCGAATGTCCTGTGCGCCGTCCTCGGCACGTCCGTCGCCGAGCTCGTCGGCCCCGAATGGGCGGACCTCCTCGTCTTCGCCTTCGTCTACGGCCTCGTGGGCGCGTTCATCTCGCTCCTGCTCTCCAAGCCGATGGCGAAGATGGCGTGCGGCGCGCGGACGATCGACGGCACCGAGGGCGAGTCCGAGCGCTGGCTCGTCGCGACGGTCGAGGACCTCGCGCGACGGGCGGGCGTGAACACGCCGGAGGTCGCGATCTATCCCGGCGCGGCGAACGCCTTCGCGACGGGCGCGTTCAGGAACCATGCGCTCGTCGCCGTCTCGACGGACATCATGCGGCAGATGTCGAAGGAGGAGCTGCGCGCCGTGCTCGGCCACGAGATGAGCCACGTCGCGAACGGCGACATGGTGACGCTGACGCTCGTGCAGGGCGTCCTCAACGCCTTCGTGATCGTGATCTCGCGCGTCCTCGCGTCCGTCCTCGCGAATGCCGGCAAGGGCGAGGGCGAGCGCCGCCGCGACGGCGGCGGGCTCTACTTCCTGCTCGTGATGGTCTTGCAGCTCGCGCTCGGCGTCTTCGCCTCGCTCGTCGTCTTCTGGTTCTCGCGCAAGCGCGAATACGCGGCCGACGCCGGCTCGGCGCGTCTCCTCGGCTCGCCGTCGCCGATGATCGCCGCGCTGCGCCGCCTCGGCAACCTGCAGCCGGGCGTCCTGCCCGACTCGCTCAAGGCGATGGGCATCACCGAGGGCAAGAGGACGTCGGTCTGGTCGACGCATCCCGCGCTCGAAGACCGCATCGCCGCCCTGCAGAACCTGACGGTCGCCTAAACGGAGAGGATGCGAAGCGATGGCGATTGAGGCGGAGCCGGCGCGGGCATGGCGGGCGCTTGTCGAGGCGACGCTCGACGAGGTCCTGCCGGCGGCGGACGAGCGTCCGGCGATTCTCGCCGAGGCGATGCGGTATGCCGTCGGCACGGGCGGCAAGCGGATCCGTCCGCTCATCTGCCTCGCGGCGGCGCGGGCCGTCGGCGGAACGGCCGAGGACGCGAGGTATCCGGCGGCGGCAATCGAGCTCCTGCACAACTACACGCTCGTCCACGACGACCTGCCGGCGATGGACGACGACGAGCTGCGGCGCGGCCAGCCGACGGCCTGGAAGAGGTTCGGCGAGGCGAACGCGATTCTCGCAGGGGACGCGCTCCTGGCGCTCGCCTGCCAGACGGCGGCGAAAGCCCCGCGCAACGTCGCGGCGATCGTCGGCGAGCTGGGCGAGAAGGGCGTCGGCGTCGTGCGCGGCCAGGTCGAGGACGTGCGGCGGGAGCATCCGATTGACGAGACGACGATTTCCTTCATCTACCGCCACAAGACGTCCGACCTGTTCGTCGCGGCGGCGAAGATGGGCGCGCTGGCAGGCGGCGGCGCGCCGGACGACGTGGCGCGGCTGGCGCGCTTCGCGCTGAATCTCGGCCTCGCCTTCCAGTACGAGGACGACCTGCTGGACGGAGACGGCCCCTACTCGCGCGCGGAGACCGAACGCCGCGTGGACGAGACGACGGCGGCGGCGGTTGGCGCGCTGGAAGGGCTGCCCGGCGAGACGGGCTTCCTGCGCGAACTGGCCCGGAAGCTCGTCGGGCGAAAGGCGTGAATGCGCATCTACTGTGACCTGGACGACATCCTCTGCGAGACGGCGGCGACGCTCTGCCGGCTCGCGGCGGAGAAGTTCGGCGTGCGGGTCCGCTACGAGGACGTGCGCAACTTCGACCTGCAGCAGACCTTCGGCCTGACGGAAAGCCAGATGCGGGACTTCATGCGCCTGGCGCACGAGCCGTCCTGCCTGCTGTCCTACCCCGAGACGCCGGGGGCCGTCGCGGGGCTCAAGGCGCTTGTCGCCGCCGGGCACGACGTCGAGATCGTGACGGGACGCCCCGCGACCTCGCACGCGGCGACGGAGGCGTGGCTGAGGGCCGCCGGGCTGGGCGCGCTCCCGGTCACGTACGTGAACAAGTACGGGCGCCGCTTCTCGCAGGACGGCGATGCGCCGGAGATGGTGCCGCGGGACGAGCTGCTGAAGCGCCATTACGACGTCGCGATCGACGATTCTCCCCTCATCCTGTCCGCGCTTGCGGCGTGGACGAAGACGCGGGTGCTGGTGTTTGACCGGCCGTGGAACCGGGACTTCGCGCTCGCGCCGAACATGGTGCGCGTGACGTCCTGGCACGGACTGGATCCGCTTATCCGCGCAATGTCGCCAGATGACCCTGCCGGTGCGGCTTGCCTTTCTTGAGGCGTTGGGGCGAGCGCGTCCGATGAGTTCGCTTATCTGATTACCCCTTGCGCGCACGCGGCGCGTTTGGTATACTACGCGCCAATTTCATCACCGAAAGAAGAAAGAACACAAGAAGATGGTCAAGATCAGAATGCGTCGCACGGGCTGCACGAACCACGCGACCTACCGTATCGTCGCGGCTGACGAGCGCTCGCCTCGCGACGGCAAGTTCCTTGAGATCCTGGGCTGGTACGACACCCAGATCAAGGAGAACAACTTCAAGCTCGACCTCGCGCGCGTCGACTACTGGATCTCGAAGGGCGCGAAGCCCTCGACCACGGTCGCGTCGCTCATCCGTCGCGCCAAGAACCCCAATCTGAAGCCGCACCACGCGACCAAGGCGAAGGCCCCGGCCAAGACGGAAGCGAAGGCCTAAGGAGGTAGACCATGGGTATCAAGCTGATTGACAAGATCAACGCCGAGCAGACTGCCGGCCTTGCGGAGAAGAACTTCCCCGAGTTCAAGACGGGCGACATCGTCCGCGTCTCGATCAAGATCAAGGAAGGCGACAAGTTCCGCGTCCAGGACTTCGAGGGCAAGGTCCTCGCGATCGACAACGGCCGCAAGAACGCCTCCGGCAACTTCACGGTGTCGCGCGACAGCTACGGCGTGCGCGTCGAGAAGCTCTTCCCGTTCTGCAGCCCCTGGATCCAGGCGATCAAGGTGGTGAAGAAGGGCAACGGCTGGCGCGCGAAGCTCTACACGGAGCGCACGTTCTGCTCGCACAAGGCGGTGCGCAAGCTCGTCAAGAAATAAGGTCGCCGATTCGGTGGGTGAAGCGAAGCGGGCGGTGCCGGGGCGGCATCGCCCGTCTTCTTTTCCGGCGTTGCGGTTTCTTGAAGATTCCGCCGTTCCGCCCCTGCGGTTTATGGTATAATGCGCGCCCATGAAAGACGACTTCCTCGTATTCGACCATGTGACGAAGCGTTTTGGCGCGCTGACGGCGGTCAATGACGTCTCGCTGACGGTGAAGAAGGGCGAGTTCTTCTCGCTTTTGGGGCCTTCCGGGTGCGGCAAGACGACGCTCCTGCGCATGCTCGGCGGCTTCGAGCGCCCCGATTCGGGGCGCATCTACCTCGAGGGGCGCGACATCACGGACCTGCCGCCGAACCAGCGGCGCGTCCACACCGTCTTCCAGAACTACGCGCTCTTCCCGACGATGACGGTCTGGGACAACATCGCGTTCTCGCTCACGCTCGCGAAGACGCCGAAGGACGAGATCGAGGAGCGGGTGGACGGGATCCTGGAGATGATCCAGCTCGCCGACCAGGCGTGGAAGTACCCGAACCAGCTCTCGGGCGGCCAGAAGCAGCGCGTCGCGATCGCCCGCGCGCTCGTGGACCGCCCGCAGGTGCTGCTGCTCGACGAGCCGCTCGCGGCCCTGGACCTGAAGCTCCGCCAGCACATGCTCCTCGAGCTCGACACGATCCACGACCAGGTCGGCATCACGTTCCTCTACGTCACGCACGACCAGGGCGAGGCGATGTCGCTCTCCGACCGCATCGCCGTCATCAACAAGGGGACGGTCGAGCAGCTCGCGGGCCCGGCGCAGATCTACGAGGCCCCGGCGACGCGCTTCGTCGCGTCGTTCATCGGCGACACGAACTTCTTCTCCGGCGAGATCGTCTCGGTCGAGGGCGACTACTGCTACATCCAGGCCGAGGGCTTCCCGCAGATCAAGGCGTACAACGACAAGCGGCTCGCGGTCGGGCAGTGCGTCGACCTGTCCGTGCGGCCGGAGAAGATCCGCGTCACCCTCGCGCCGCCGACGCCGGAGAAGGGCGCGTCGATCAACGTCTTCCCGTCCGTCGTCAAGGACATCGTCTACCAGGGCGTCTACACGAAGTACTGGCTCAAGTCGAGCCAGCTCAGGATCTCGGCGCTGAAGCCGCACTCGCGCTTCCTCCTCGACCAGGAGCCGATCACGTGGAACGACGAGGTCTTCGTCTGGTGGCACCCGGACGACGGGTACATGGTGGAGGTGTAAGGAAAAAGGAAGAGGGAAAAAGGAGGCGAGGTGGACAAGGAGGAGGGAAAGAAGATGGGGAACCCATTGCGGTCTCGGAAGGCCGAATGGCTCGTGACCGCGCCGAGCTTCCTGTGGCTCGCGCTGTTCTTCGCGGTGCCGGCGGTGATCGTGCTCGCGTTCACGTTCCACGGGCATGACGCCTCCGGCGGCGTCGGCGACTGGTCGATGTCGACGTGGCGCGAGCTCGTCGACCCGGACTATCCGGCGATCGTCTGGAACACGCTGCGCATCTCCTTCGAGATCACGGTCTGGTCGATCGTCCTCGCGCTGCCGTGCGCCTACGCGATCGCCCGCATGAACGCGAAGTGGCGCGCGATCGTCGCCGGGTCGATCATGCTGCCGTTCTGGACGAGCTTCGTCGTGCGCGTCTTCGCGTGGAAGACGATGCTGCATCCCGACGGCTGGCTGCAGGCCTGCTACCTCGTCTGGCTCCGGACGCGCGAATGGCTCTTCGACTGGCTGCCGGGGTTCGTCCAGCACGCCCTCGTCTGGATCGGCTTCGCGTCCGCCGGGCACGTCGATCCGGCGAGCTCGACGATCCTCGACTCCGAGGCGGCGGTCGTGCTCGTCTCGGTCTACTCGTTCCTGCCGTTCGCGATCATGCCGATCTACTCGGCGGCGGAGAAGTTCGACTTCGCGCTCCTGGAGGCGGCGCGCGACCTCGGCGCGAAGAACTTCTACGCCTTCCGCAAGATCTTCATCCCCGGCGTCCGCCAGGGCGTCGTCTCGGCGATCCTGATGGTGTTCATCCCGGCGATCGGCTCCTACGTGATTCCGCAGATGCTCGGCGGCACGAACTGCGTGCTGATCGGCAACAAGATCTTCATGCGCGCGATCCAGAACCGCAACATCCCGCACGCGAGCGCGCTTGCGACGCTGATGGCCGTCTCGGTCCTCGTGCCGCTGGCGCTTGCGATGTGGTGGAAGAGACGGCAGGACGCACGCGACCGCCGGCGGCTCGACGCGCAGACGGCGCGGCTCATGGTCTCGGGAGGCGGCCGATGAAGCGCTCGCTCTTTTCCGTCGCCGTCCTCGGCTGCGTGCTCGCGTTCCTCTACGTGCCGATCGTGCTGGTCGTCGTCTACGGGTTCGTCCCGAACGGCACGACGATGAGCTTCTTCGACGCGCGCGGCCACTTCCTCGGCCTGACGTCGAAGTGGTACGAGCAGATCTTCTCCGGCAGCTACGCGGTGAAGTCGCTCCTGCAGAGCTTCTGGCTCTCGCTCACCATCGCGGGGCTCGCGACCGCCGTCTCCTGCGTCCTCGGCACGACGGCCGCGCTCGCGCTGCACCGCTGGAAGGGGCGGCTCCAGACGATCCACCACGCGCTCGTCTACACGCCGCTCGTCATGCCCGACATCCTGATCGGCATCTCGCTCCTGATGCTCTTCGTCGCGGCGAAGGTCGACTGCGGGTTCTGGACGATCCTGGTCGCGCACGTGACGTTCTGCGTCTCGTACGTCGTCATGACGGTGCTGGCGCGCCTGCAGGACTTCGACGACCGCATCGTCGAGGCGGCGTACGACCTCGGCGCGGGGCCGTGGTACACGTTCTTCAAGGTCGAGCTGCCGATCCTGCTGCCGGGCATCGTCGCGGGCGGGCTGCTCGCGTTCACGCTGTCGATCGACGACGTCGTCATCACGTCGTTCGTGAACGGCGCGGGCACGAACACCTTCCCGACGTACGTCAGCTCGATGACGAAGCACTCGCGCAACCTGCCGAGCGTCTTCGCGCTCTCGACGCTGATGCTGATCTTCACCTGCACGCTCATCGGGATCTCCAAGCTGCTGACGGGCAAGGCCCCCGCCGCCCGCCGCCGGTAGGCGGGGCGCGGCGGGGACGTTTTGACCGGTGTCGTGTCGCACTTGCCTGCGGCAGGCCGTTTTTGCTATAATACGCGCCAATCTGCGGCTGTCTCAGGAGGTTATCCCTGTCGCGGGGGCCATCGGGTGATGGCTTTCGTCCCGTTTTCGGGGAACCTCCCAGTGCGCGGAAACACATCGAAGAAAGAAAACTGACACCATGAAGATCGACAAGGCCGCCATCAAGAACGAATTCCAGCGCCATGACCGCGACACGGGCTCGTCCGAAGTCCAGATCGCGATTCTCACGAAGGAAATCGCGGCCCTCACCGAGCACCTCAAGGCGAACAAGAAGGACCATTCGAGCCGCTACGGCCTCCTCCGCAAGGTCCAGAACCGCCGCAACCTGCTCGACTACCTGAAGCGCGAGGACGAGGCGAAGTACCAGGACCTCATCAAGAAGCTCGGCCTCCGCCGGTAAGGCGCGTCGGCGGCCCGCCCCCGCGCCGCCTCGGCTTGCGGGGGGCTTGCCGCCGCCGGGAAGCCAGCGCCGGGGGAATCCGCTCGGCGGGCGAAAAGTCAATTTGCGAACAGTCAACAAGGCAAAGAAAGAAAAGAGAGACACCACATGGAAGGTGCAAAGCAGTTCAAGGTCAACATCGCGGGGACGGACCTCGTGATCGAGACCGGGCTCCTCGCGCAGCAGGCCGCGGGGGCCGTCGCCGTCTCGTACGGCGACACGACCGTCTTCACGGCGGTCACCAACACCGACACGCCGCGCGAGGGGATTGACTTCTTCCCGCTGCAGTGCGAGTACCGCGAGAAGTTCTACGCGGCGGGCAAGTTCCCGGGCGGCTTCTTCAAGCGCGAGGCGCGCCCGTCGTCGAAGGAGATCCTGACGGCGCGCATGTGCGACCGCCCGATCCGTCCGCTCTTCCCCGACGGCTACTACAACGACGTCCAGGTCAACGGCACGCTCATCCAGTCCGACGGCACGCGCGAGGCCGACTTCCTCGCGGTGAACGCGGCGTCGGCGGCGCTGCACATCTCCGAGATCCCGTTCATGGGCCCGATCGGATGCGTGCGCATCGGCCGCGTCGACGGCCAGTGGGTCATCAACCCGACGCACGAGCAGAAGGCGAAGAGCGACATCGACCTCCTCTACGCCGGCATCCGCGGCAAGTTCCTCATGATGGAGGGCTCGGCGGCGGAGATCTCCGACGAGGACTTCGTCGCGGCGCTGAAGCGCGCGCACGAGGAGGTCGAGAAGATCATCGACCTCCAGATCGAGATGCGCCGCGCGCTCGGCAAGCCCGACAAGGTGATCAGGGACGTCCCGCAGCCGCAGGACCAGATGGACTTCGTGCGCAAGGAGGGCGGCGAGGCCCTCGCGGCCGCGCTGCTCATCAAGGGCAAGCTGGAGCGCCAGGGCAAGGTCTCGGCGATCAAGGAGGACCTCCTCAAGAAGGTCTCCGAGAAGTGGCCCGAGATCGACGCCGTGAAGTTCGTGCACCTCTTCGACGCGCTGGAGATCGAGACCGTCCGCAACAACGTGCTCGTCCACGGCAAGCGCATCGACGGCCGCGCCCAGCACGAGATCCGTCCGCTGTCCGCGCAGGTCGGCGTCCTGCCGCGCCTCCACGGCTCGGCGATCTTCTCGCGCGGCGAAACGCAGTCGTTCGCGACGGTCACGCTCGGCACGAAGAAGGACGCGCAGGACCTCGACTCGGTGACGGGCGGCGACACCTCGAAGCGGTTCATGCTGCACTACAACTTCCCGCCGTACTGCACGGGCGAAGTCGGCCGCCTCGGCTCCACGGGCCGTCGCGAGATCGGCCACGGCGCGCTGGCCGAGCGCTCGATCGCGGAGGTCCTGCCGGACGACTTCCCGTACTCGATCCGCGTCGTCAGCGAGATCATGGGCTCCAACGGCTCCTCGTCGATGGCGTCGATCTGCAACGGCTGCCTCGCGCTCATGGACGCGGGCGTGCCGCTGAAGCGCACGGTCGCGGGCATCTCGATCGGCCTGTTCACGAACGACGACCAGAGCCAGAAGGTGCTCGTCACCGACATCCTCGGCGCCGAGGACCACTGCGGCGACATGGACTTCAAGGTCGGCGGCACGAAGAAGGGCATCACGGGCTTCCAGGTCGACCTGAAGCTGCGCGGCCTCACGTGGGACCTCGTCGAGGGCGCGGTCAAGGCCGCGCATGACGCGCGCCTGAAGATCATCGACTTCATGGAGAGCGTCATCCCGGCGCCGCGCGCGGACCTCAACCCGTATGCGCCGCGCATCGAGGAGATGCAGATCCCGGTCGACAAGATCGGCGCGCTCATCGGCCCCGGCGGCGCGAACATCCGCGCGATCGTCGAGAAGACCGGCGCGCAGATCGACATCGACGACGACGGCAAGGTCTCGATCTTCGCGAACAACGTCGAGTCGATGGAGTCGGCGAAGCGCGAGGTCGGCGCGGTCACGGCGGTCGCCGAGCCGGGCAAGATCTACGAGGGCAAGGTCACGGGCATCAAGGACTTCGGCGCGTTCGTCGAGATCCTGCCCGGCATGGACGGCCTCTGCCACATCTCGGAGTTCTCGGACAAGTTCCTGAAGTCGATGGAGGGCGTCTGTAAGGTCGGCGACATCATCAAGGTCAAGTGCCTTGACGTCGACGAGCGTGGCCGCATCAAGCTCAGCCGCAAGGCGGCGATGGCCGAACTCGACCAGCAGGCGTAAGGCGGGAAATAGTCGAATTATCGAATCGTCGAATAATCGAATGGATGGTAAAGGATTATGAACGCTGAACTCCTGAAGAGGGCGCACGAGAAGATCCCGTCGGTTCCGGTGCTCGTGAACCTGGTCTCGAAGCGCGAACGCGAGCTCATCAACGGCGCCAAGCCGTTGGTGAACCCGTCGACGCTGCTGACGGACGACGACAGGGCGAAGAACCGCTCCGCGCTCGACATCGACAAGTGCGACATCGCGCTCGCCGAGGTGGCCGAGGGCAAGCTCATCGCCGAGATCGACTTCGACGCGATCGCCAAGGCCGAGGACGCGAAGACGAAGTGGAACACGAAGCACACCTCCGTGAACTCGCTGTATGCCGACTGAGAAACGGAAGTTCAATTCCGTCTTCGCCGAGAACCGAAAGGCCCGGCACGACTATACCGTACTCGAGACGATCGAGTGCGGTATCGTCCTTACGGGAACCGAGGTGAAGTCGTGCCGGCAGGGGCAGGTCTCGCTCTCCGGGGCCTACGGCGCCGTGCTGAAGGGAGAGCTCTGGCTCCTGGGGGCGGACATCGCGTGCTACCGCTTCGGCAACCGGTTCAACCACGAGCCGAAGAGCCAGCGCAAGCTGCTCGTGCACGCGAAGGAGATTCTCGACCTCAAGCTGAAGACCGAGGCGAAGGGACTGACGCTCGTGCCGCTGAAGATGTTCCTCAAGCACGGGCGCGTCAAGGTCGATCTCGGCGTCTGCCGCGGCAAGCAGCTGCACGACAAGCGCGACGCGCTGAAGCAGAAGGCGATCCGCCGCGACCTGGCGCGCGTCTGACGGCTTTTGCCGGGCGGGCGATTGACAGCGAGCGCCGGGAAATGATATACTACGCGCTACTTGCCTATCGGTGGGATACTCAAGCGGTCAACGAGGGCAGACTGTAAATCTGCTGGCTTACGCCTTCCAAGGTTCGAATCCTTGCCCCACCACCATCCCGAAAACCCCAGCAAATGCGGGGGTTTTTCATTTCGGTGGAACCGCAACATGAACAAGATTCCAAAATCCGACCCTTGCCGCAAGGGGGGAAATGAAATTTTCTTTGAGGGGGGTTGGTAATTGACATTATTTTGCGTTCATCATTGCCTTTTGCTAAGTTGGTTGTGTGACATAATGTCTGCATGAAAGAACAAGTGGGGAAAACCGACGGAGAACATTTCGCGAGCCACTGGCTGACGATCCAGCCGAGCCTCTTCAACTTCATCGAGGACGAGGTTGGCGAACTTGACGAGAACCAGCGCCTGTTCGTCCGACTGGCGGAATCCGTGGAACTCGGACGCATTGCGGCGAAGTACGGATGGCGCGGCAACGGGCGCAAGCCGTCGAGCCGTCTTGCCATGTTCAAGCTACTCCTCGTAAAGCACGTCTGGAACTTCCCGACGACGAAGGACGCGCTTGCCGAAGTGCGCCACGCCCCATCCATGCGCAGGCTCTGCGGTTGGGAGTCGCAGTCCGACATCCCCTCGGACTCCACGATGTCGCGGGCGTTCGGCGACTTCGCGGCGGACGGAACCGCGTCGTCCCTCTTCGCGGACTTCGTGAAGAAGGTGACGAAGGGGCGGAACCTCGACACGAACCTTTCGCTTCTGCCGACGCTCCCATTCCTCGCATTCCCTTCGGTCCATTTCCCTCTCCCATTCGGGAAAGAGGTGCGGTTGGATTGTCAGCCAATGGCTCGCAAACCGCGGTTCTGCGCCTTTCCCAGCCTTGTCGTCCATGTTTCCGCTCCTTGTCGCACTCGCTTCGTCATCCTCGCCCACAAAACCCGCGCCCATCAACTGCAAGACCTCGCGCCAGCGAGGTCTTGCAGTTGCCTCTCCTATTTGCCTTTGCGTTTCATTTCATTCTTGCGGACTTCGCAAGCAATCCATTCGTAATCTTCCGATGTCAGTTCGACGCTTTCGAGTTGCTTGTCAAGAATCCAAACCATGAACTCGGTTGTCGTCATCTTTCGTGCCGCAGCTTCTTTGCGAATCCTTGCTACCAGTTCAAGCGGAAGCAAAGAATTCACGAACTTCTTATTTAGATTTGGCATGTTGCTCATGACTGCTCCTTTTCGCCGAGGGAGAGGCGTCCGCCGCCGACCGCTTGCGCGCGCCGCGAACGCCGCCCCCTGCGTCACGCAAGCCCCTTGGGCCTCATGAGCATCTGAAACCCCAAGGCGTCGATGACGCGCATGAATGCGCGCAGGGTTGGGTTGCCGCCGTCCACGAAGTCAGCCTTGAAATCTTCCCTCGTCATCTTCGCCCGCTTGGCGATTCGCTCCTCGCCCTCGATCCTCGACACGTTGCCGAGCGCCTTGGCGAGATAGGCCGGGTCATGCTCGTCCATCACCGCCTGTAGGTAGATGGCGCGGTCTTCGGGCGTCTTCAGCACCTCGTCAATCCGCCAGTCGTGGAGTTTCGTCTTCATTTCATCTCCTCCTTGAGTCGTTTTGCAATCCGCTTGGCTTCCTTGATGTCGTCGGGCTGGGTGTCCTTGACGCCGCCGGCCAGAAGCACGATCAGCCGCCCGCCGCGCGTCAGGCCCGCGCCAGTTCGCGGCGACGAACGCGGCACTGTTTGGCTTTCGGCCCGATCTTGCTTTCCTCTTCGCAGATCTTCGCGGCGACGTCGAGAAGCGCGCCGATGTTGGGGAGACCACGTGCACGCATGACAACGGCCAGAGACTGCGCGATGAATGCGGGATTCCCGTCTTCCACGGCAGCGGCAAGGAATTCCTTTTGCGCCGCAGGCGTCTTGAGGCTGTCTTCGGGCTTCCACTCGTAGAACTTGACTTTCATGTGCTTCATCCTCTCATGATTGACTTTGCGATCTTCTTCGCGAGCTTGATGTCGGCGTCTTGCGTGGCCTTTGTCCCGGCGACAAGAAGGAGATAGACCTCAAGGCCATGCCGCTTGTAGTAAACGCGATAGCCGGGGCCGTAGTGGATGCGCAGCTCGCTCACGCCCTCGCCAACGGGCGCGGCATCACCGGCGTTGCCGTTGCAGAGGTTCAGCACACGGGATTCGATGCGGGCCTTGCCTTTCTCGTCCCGTAGGCTGTCCATGTACTGGGCGTAATATTCTGATTTGGCTGCTCTCATGTCATTCCCGTCCTCCGTCTTCCCCCTGGTGAGGGGTCAACGCCGCACATTATACCACAGGTTCTTTAAACCTGTCAATGGGGGAAATGTAGAAAGTTCGCAGAACTTGGCGGAGTCACGCGAAGGCGAAGCGGTCGGCGGGGCTTTCGGCGGTGATGCGAATCCTGTAGCCGCAGGCGTTGGCGTAGCCGAAGAGGGCCTGAAGCGTCATCGCGCCGAACCGCTCCAGGCGCGAGACGGCAGTCGCCTTCATGTCCATGCGGCGGGCGATCTCCGACTGCGTGAGCGCGGCGCGCTCGCGCATCCGGCGCAGGGCGCGTGCCGCCGCCTGCTGGGCTTGGACGCGGCGCAGGGCGGCGGGGTATTCGGGCAGCTCGCGCGCCGTCGCCATCCACTGGGCCGCCGCCGCGCGGGCCTCCTCTCGTGTGAACTGCCGCTCGCCGAGGTTCATCCCCAGCTCTTCGGCTTCCGTCGTCATCTCGTTCTTCGTCTTCCTCATAGTTCAATGCTCCTCTTGATCTTCAGCGCCTTGCGGATTTCCTGCGTCGGCGTTTCCTGCGTCTTCTTCTGGAATCCGCACAGCATCCAGATCTCGACGCTCGTTGAATAGCAGTACATGGTTCGATAGGCGGTTCCGTCCATCGACACCCGCACCTCGAACAAGCCGCGATTCAGCTTCCGCCCGGCGGGCATTTCCAGCCGCCCGTTCCGTTCGAGCTCGGCGAAGTCGGCGGCGAATTCGCGCGGACATCGGCGGGCAGCCCGTCGAGGAACTTCAGGGCCTGTTTCGTGAATAGCAGCTCTTTCTTCATCGGCGCGAACGATAACATTTTTGTTCTTTCGCTGTTAATGGGGGGAAACGTAGAAAGTTGGGCCGTTTGCCAAAGTAAACGAAACTTAGAAAGGCTAGACGAAAGTTTAGTCGGCAGGCTGGTCTTGGCGTTTCGTTAAGGTTGGCAACCATGCGTGATCGGCTTCGTCCGGGCGGCTCGCCCTGCCGAACGCGCGAACTCATGAGTTCTTCGCGCTCGGGATTCGCGACACTGCCCGGCCCGCACCGCGACGCGCTTCGGGCGGTGTCGCGAATCCCGGGCGGTGAAAGCGCGAAGCGCGGAGTCGACGCGTTCGACGAGGCGGGCCTCCAGCCCGAAGCCGCCTTGACAAAGCAAACGCAAGGCCCTCCCATGGGAGGGCAGGGGAAGGGAATGCCCTCTGCCTCAATCAATCTCCTGTTCATCCTCAGCCTTTGACCGACTAAACAAAATCTAAAATTGCATTTACTCTGGCAAAGCACCGTTTAGAATCAGGGGCATAACCGCTCGCGTATCTGCTCCCACTAAATTTGATATAATACGCCCGTGATTTGATGCTCTTTGAAATTGTCTTTCAGTACGGCCTGTCATGTGCCAGCTGCCGTTGGGGTTGTGATTTGATGCTCTTTGAAATTGTCTTTCAGTTTCGCAAGATCGCTCGTCGTTGACGTTGAGTTGTGATTTGATGCTCTTTGAAATTGTCTTTCAGTTGATAGCCTTAGGGTTGCTTGCCGTCTTCGTTGTGATTTGATGCTCTTTGAAATTGTCTTTCAGTCAAACCTGGCGAAGAAAAACATCAACATCGTTGTGATTTGATGCTCTTTGAAATTGTCTTTCAGTGCATCGGCATCACGCG